>JAYSXU010000005.1:0-6668 GCA_043716965.1 Fimbriiglobus sp. | reverse complement strand
GCAGTTCAAAGGCCAAGTCCACAGCGAAAAGTCGTCGCCGTCCGTTGAGGAAGACGATGTCCTCGTCGTGAACGGGCACCGGATTCAGTGCCTCGCCGTGAAGGAAGGCCCCGCCGCGTTGCCGTGGGGCAAGTTGGGCGTCGAGTACGTGATTGAATCGACGGGCCTGTTCACCGACGCCGAAAAGGCACGCGGGCACATCACCGCCGGGTGTAAGAAAGTCATCATCTCCGCACCGGCCAAGGGCGAAGACATCACTGTTGTGATGGGTGTTAACAACCACAAGTACGACCCCAAAACCCACAACATCATCAGCAACGCGAGTTGCACGACGAACTGCTTGGCGCCCGTCGTTCACGTGTTGTTGAAGGAAGGGTTCGGCATCGAAGAAGGGTTGATGACCACCATCCACGCTTACACCGCCACGCAAAAAACCGTGGACGGGCCGAGCAAGAAAGACTGGAAGGGTGGCCGGGCTGCGGCCGTCAACATCATCCCGAGTGCGACCGGCGCGGCGAAAGCCGTCGGACTCGTGGTCCCCGAAGTGAAGGGGAAGCTCACCGGGATGTCGTTCCGCGTGCCGACGCCGACCGTCTCCGTCGTGGACCTGACGGTGAAGACCGTCAAGGAAACCAGCTACAAGGACATTTGCGCCGCGATGAAGAAAGCGAGCGAAACGTACCTGAAGGGCATCCTCGCCTACACCACCGACGAAGTGGTCAGCAGTGACTTCATCCACGACCAAAGCAGCTGCATCTTCGACGGCGGGTCGGGCATCGAGTTGAACAACAAGTTCTTCAAACTGGTGAGCTGGTACGACAACGAGTGGGGCTACAGCAACCGCTGCGTGGACCTCGTCAAGTACATGATTTCAAAGGCGTAAATGACAATACCACGAGCCGTGGGTGTCTACCCACGGCTCGTGGTATTGACGGCAAAAAGGATAGGAGGAACTCACCGTGCTGACCTCGACTGATGTGCAGACGCGACTCCGGGACATTCCGTTCCATCCCTTCAAAATCATTACCTCGGCGGGAACGACACACGACGTTTACCACCCCGACATGGTGATCGTCGGTCGGCGGTTTTTGATCGTCGGAACACCGAGTGCCGAAGAACCGTCCCAAGCCGAGCAAGTCACCCGCATCTCGATTCTCCACATCGTTGAGATTTGCGACATTCCACCCGTTCGAGCTTAAACCGAACGTTAACATAGGTGCATCATGGCCAAGAAGACACTCGCGGATTTGGGCGATTTGACGGGTAAGAAAGTTCTGATTCGCGTCGATTTCAACGTGCCATTGGACAAGGTAAGCGGCGAGATCAAGAACGACCGGCGGATCCGCGGCGCGGTGCCGACGATCAAGCACCTGCTAAAAGCGGGCGCATCGGTGATTGCGATGAGCCACCTCGGACGACCGAGCGGTGATGCTGCGAAGGACAAGTTCTTGACGATGGACAAAGTCGCGGCGCGACTGGGCGACTTGCTTGATCTGCCAGTTGCGAAAGCGGGTAACACCGTCGTCGGCCCCGCGGTGACCGCAGCAGTTGCGGCGTTGAAGCCCGGCGACGTGTTAATGCTCGAAAACGTCCGCTTCGACCCGCGTGAGCAGAAGAACGACCCCGAGTTTGCCGCCGCAATCGCGGCGCTCGGTGATGCGTATGTCAACGATGCGTTCGGCACGTGCCACAACGACAAAGACGCTTCAATGGTCGCCGTGCCTGCCGCGCTGAAGGCCGCGAACAAACCGCGTGCGGTCGGGTTGCTGGTGGCGAAGGAACTCGAAATCATCGAAACCTTGATGGGTTCACCAAAACGCCCGCTGTTGGCCGTCATGGGCGGCGCGAAGGTCTCGGACAAGATCGCGTTCATCAACGTGCTGCTCACCAAGGTCGATCGCTTGCTGATCGGCGGCAAGATGGCGTACACGTTCTTAAAAGCCCAAGGCGTGGCTGTGGGGAACATGCAGATTCCCGACGAGGAGTTGGCGAACGCCAAAAACCTGTTACCGCACGTCGGCGGTAAGATCACGCTGCCGGTGGATTGCCTGTGTGCCAAGTCGGACGACCTGGGCACGACGAAGGTGTTCGAGGGGCCAATCGACGCCGGGTGGGAAGGCGTGGACATCGGCCCGAAGACGTTGGCGATGTTCAGCGACGTTGTGAAATCGTCCGGCACCGTGATCTGGAACGGCCCGGTCGGCTGGTTCGAGAAGCCCGCGTTCAGCACCGGCACCAAAGGCATCGCCGAGGCGATGGCGAACAGTGGCGCCGTCACCATCGTCGGCGGTGGCGAGACCGCCGAAGCCGTCGAACAGTTTGGGTTCGATGCCAAGATGACCCACGTCAGCACGGGCGGCGGGGCGTTCCTGGCGTATGTCGAGGGGAAGAAATTTGCATCACTGGCGCAGATTGATGACAAGTAGTAATGAAAGCCCACCAATGATCATTGGTGGGCTTTGGTGGCTTGTTGTTGACTTCACTTCCGGCGCAGTACGACTAAATCTTGGTGCGCGATCGAGCAGGGTTTGATCGTCACCAGCTCGAAGTACTTGCCCCACTCACGGCGGACGTATTCAGTGGTGTGGAACACGTCCCGGTAGTAGTCATCTTCGCCCAGGTCGGCATCGTAGAGCGGGTTGGCTTGGTCGCAAATGCCACGGCGTTTCAGGGCGGTGAAACGCTCTGCACTGAGTCCGGACCAGAGAACACTGGCGTCGCCGTGGAAGGTCATCAGGGCCAGCCCGCCTGGGCGGATAACCCGTTGCAACTCTTCGAGCCAAGCAAATTGCTCCGCTTCCTTCAAGTGCGTGAACACCGAAATCCCGAAGACGAGGTCGAAACTCTCCGCCTTCAATTGGGAGGGCGGTCGGAGCGGCAACACGTCCCACGTGCCGGTCGGCAAGTTCGCTTGGCACCAGCCGATGTTGTCCGGATCGACGTCGGCTCCGGTGACGTGGACGCCCGGCAGCGGCAAGAAGTAGCGAGAGACGCGGGCACACCCGCAACCCCAATCGAGTACGCGCGGGAATGCGGTGATGGCTTGGCCGGTCGTTTCTTGGACCACGTCGCACAACGTCTGGAACACGGTCCAACCGCCGATGCGGAAGTAAAAGTCCGACGGCGCCCCGATCACTCGTGTGATCTGGTTCGGTGCGGGCATCGGCCCGAATCGCGTGGTTGACGGCACGTGGTACGGCTGATAATCCCACCCCAACGGTTCGCCGGTCCGTTTGTCCACGCAGGAAATCGTCAGGTCTCCGAGTTCCGTCTGCCCGTCCGGTAGGCGGGTTGTAATGTCGAAGCCACTGTCGTGTGCTTCCGGGACGAATCGCAAATGGGCGGCCACGTCCGGGCGGGGGACCGGGTAGACGACTTGGTCTACCGGCTGATCGTTGATCCGGAAATCGACGTGTGGGCGTAACTCTAGCGGCGTGATCGCCCAGCCGGTCACGTGCAATTGGCCTTTGTCAAGTTGCACCATGCCGACCACCCACTTGTGGCAGGCGGTGGTCCACAAGGTTGCGTAATCGGGCAAGCGGTGCGGGAATACTTGACGGTAAAGTCGCCGCATTGCGGTGGGTACGAACGGAATCAAGCGACTCACTTCAGTCAAGGACGCACCGTCGGGTTGGCGGAATCGGTAGGTGGCATGTTAGAGAAAACCGCAACGAAGCGTCTACGCGAACGGGTCACGGCCGTTGGCTGGGTGCAGCCTCAGAAATGTTGTTGTTCTTTTCCATCGCTTTCTGGCGGTCAGTCGGTTATGCTATCGGGACGATGCCCGCCTGGGTTCTCCTGCCTGCGTCGCTTCTTGCGACCACGAACCAAATATCTGTGACGAGGGATGCCATGTCTTTCCGGCTATCCGTGATGGTTTTGCTGCTCACATTCACGCCGATCGTACAGGCTGCCCCGCCGGTGTCGCCGGAAGACCGTGCCACTTTTATTGGCGCCCCCACCGAAGTCGTCATATCGCCAAATCGTGTGACACTTTCCGGGCCACGCGATGTTCGACAACTCGTTATCACTGGCAAATACTCGGACGGCACGCTGCGGGATTTGACACCCGTCGTGGATGCGGTCCCGAATGTTTCCGACGTAGTCACGATTGAGGAAAAGCTGTTCATTCGCGGAGTCAAAAGCGGGACGGCGACGTTAACCGTGAAAGCCGGTGGCAAAGAAACGAAGGTCGTTGTCACGGTCGAGAAACTGGATGAAGTCAAGCCGGTCAGTTTCCGGCATGACGTGATGGCCGCGTTCAATGTCGGTGGCTGTAACATGGGCGCCTGTCATGGGACACCCAGCGGGAAAAATGGCTTCAAGCTTTCCCTACGCGGGTTTGACCCGACTGCCGATTATCTGCAACTCACTCGGGAGCAATTCGGTCGGCGTTCCGACAAACACAACCCGGACGCCTCGCTCACGTTGTTGAAAGCCCTGGGGCGAGTCCCACATGAAGGCGGCACCCGTTTCGGGGCGTCGAGTTACCCGGCGGAGATGATGCGCCAGTGGCTTGTCGAAGGAATGCAGGACGACAGCGCGTCGTTACCCAGCGTTAAAAAACTCGATGTCACCCCAGGCAATCGGGTGCTGCATAACCCCAGCAAGTTCCAACAACTCGCCGTCCGCGCCACGTACTCGGATAATAGCCAACGCGATGTGACCCGCATTACGAACTTCAGCAGCAGCGATCCTGGGATTGCTGATGTGAACTTGAACGGGTTCGTCGAGTTCAAGCGGCCCGGCGAAGTCGCCATTCTCGTGCGCTACCTCGAAGAAATGGTTTCGGTCAGACTAACGTACCTCGAACCGCGTGTCGGGTTTACGTGGTCCAACCCGGCCGAGTTCAATGCGATTGATAAGAACGTTTTCGAGAAGTTGAAGCTGATGACGATCCTCCCGTCGGAACTGTGTACCGACACGGAGTTCGTGCGCCGGGCGTATCTGGATGCGATTGGTCGGATGCCGACTCCCGCCGAAGCCAAGACGTTTTTCGCGGACGGCTCAGCCGATAAACGGACCAAGCTCATCAACCAACTGGTCACCCAGCCCGAGTTCGCCGATTTCTGGGCGTTGAAATGGGCCGACGTCCTCCGGTCGAGTCGCAAGACGATTCAAGCCAAAGGGAGTTACGGGTTCCAACTCTGGCTGCGTGAAAAGCTCGCCGTGAACACCGGCCTCGATGACATCGTGAAGGAACTCCTGACCGCAACCGGCAATACCTACACCAACCCGCCCGCCAACTTTTACCGCATCGCCAAAGACCCCCAGAGCCTTGCCGAAGCCACAGCCCAACTGTTCCTCGGGGTGCGGATGCAATGTGCGAAATGCCACAACCACCCCTTTGAACGCTGGAGCCAGGACGATTACTACGGCCTGTCGGCGGTGTTCGCGCGGGTGAAGAACCGGCCCGATGCGGACGCCCCGGCAGCAACCAAGGCGATCAGTGCCGAAATCATTTTTGCGACCCGCGACGGGGAAGTTTCCCAACCGCGAACGGGCAAAGTGATGAAGCCGCGGTTCCCCGGTAGCGGCGACCAAGACCTGAAAGTCGGCACCGATCGCCGCGCTGCCTTTGCAGACTGGCTCACCAAACCGGAAAACCCGTTCTTCGCCAAGTCGGTCGTCAACCGCGTCTGGTTCCACGTCATGGGCAAGGGCATCGTTGACCCGGTCGATGACTTCCGCGAATCGAACCCGTCGTGCAACGACGAATTGTTGAATGCGCTGGCAAAGGACTTCGCGGAACATCACTACGATTTGCGCTACCTCGTCACCACGATCATGAAGTCTCGCACGTATCAACTGTCGGCGCAACCGAACGACACGAACAAGGACGACGGCAAATACTTTTCCCACGCCGTGACCAAGTTACTCACCGCCGAGCAACTCTTGGATGCCATCAGCGACGTGACCGGCGTGCCGGAGAAATTCGCGGGGTTGCCCATCGGCACTCGTGCGATCCAACTGCCCGACGGCGAAGTCAATCACCCGTTCCTCAAAACCTTCGGCCAACCCGCCCGAGAATTGGCCTGCGAATGCGAACGGGAAAGTGACGGCAATCTTGCTCAAGCACTACAACTCATCAACGGCCCCACCGTCAACGAGAAAGTCCGTAGTGCCAGCAACCGCCTCTCGACGCTGTTGAGTCAGAAAAAATCCGAGCGCGAAACGCTTGACGAAATCTACCTCGCCGCGTTGGCCCGCGCGGCAGATGATTCGGAAGCCAAGATCGCACTCGCCCACGTCGCCAAGCACACCGACAAACGCAAAGCCTGGGAAGACGTGCTGTGGGCAGTCCTCAACACCCGCGAGTTCCTGTTCCGGCACTAACAAGTTCCTGATCGGGATTGCCGAGCACGAAAGAGGGGTTGCGAATTTGATTCGCAACCCCTCTTTCGTCCTACTCAAACTGCATGTCACCTCACTTCGCTTGCAACGCAAAGTCCATTGGCAGTCGGCGCCAGCCGCTGTGGATGTGGTTGGCGGGGTTGCCGGCGGAGTCGCCTTGGACGTTCAAGAACTCGACCACGAACGTCGGGCCGTGGACGCGGTAGCTGTACGGCTTGCCTTTCTTGTCCGGCTCGACGCAATAGGCGAATTGAACCTTGTCCGCACCGGCGTCCTTCACCCGTTGCAGTTCCAACTTGGCGAGGTCGGCGGGC
>JAYSXU010000400.1:0-4405 GCA_043716965.1 Fimbriiglobus sp. | reverse complement strand
TGCCGAACGCCCGAATCAACGACCGCGGCATCGTGTCATGCCCAATCGCAAAGTGCGTCAACGACCGCGCCGTCTGCGCCCCGTAAAACCGATCCGCCGGCACCCGGATGTTGCCCATGCTGTCCGATTCCAGCCGATACTCAGTCATTGAAAGTTCCGTGGATTTAAGAGTAATGTACTTGAGACAGGTGTTGTATTCGTGGAGTTAACAATCGTCGTCGTTGAAGTCATTGAGCCATCCACAGTTGACAAACAAAATGACTCTCACGCAACAGCCTGTCAAATTGGGCAGAATGATCTTGACAAGCTGATTTTATCGGTTGTAATCAACCACCTAAGCAACTTGATCGTCATTTTGCACAAGTTGACACATCACTTGGAGTAACAACATGTTGACAGAACTCGCACAGAGTTTATACAGACGGAGGGGGCAATCGTTCTAATGTAACGATTGACAAAAAGTTTCGCCCCATGCTTACGACTCTTGATGAACTCGCCGTTCCAGACGCCAGTCCGATTGCGCCTCCTCAATCACCAGTTGCAAGCCAAGCAGTACAAAATGAGATCATTGAAAGTATTGGCACACTCACTCCAGGTAGCTGGTTAAGTGTTGAGCCAACGGCTGGACAGACCTACTGGTTCGGTGTTGGCGATGACGGTGGCCTGTGGCTGTTGACACCCGCTGACAACTACGCAACTCCGAACTACATCACCACGTTATCAAATGTTTCGCAAGTGCCTGTGCCCCCAAGCGTGATGCCGGCAGTTCCTGGGAAAACACCACCGGCGATGATGCTTCCAAATGCGCCGCCGCCGATCATTCCACCTTCTGGTTTTGTCGGCCCACCTACACCAATTGACACCACAAACTACGGCCCGCTCCAAGTCACCACAACCTACTCGCCCAATACCACGACAATCACCGTCGCGGGTAGTCAAAGCTCAATTGTGATTAACAACACAACTGGGCAAGTGACTATCGTGATTGTGAGGAATAACGTCTCCACGTTCACGTGGATTTTGGTTCCACCATACCGCTAACATTTACACAGCACTATCAGGGAAAACAGGTTTTAGTGTGGCATCAAAACAGCGATTTTTTTGGTGCCACACTGACTGATTTCGGAGACACGGATGTTGACAGTGAATCTGGTCACAACTGCCTTCGTTGTAGTTCTTGCCAGCCAGTACGCGACGCTTGATTATCTCAATCGAATTCGTGACGACAACTACAGCACCAACTACGCGCGGTACACGCCAACTGCGCTCGAACGAGATGCCAAGAACAGACTCTATGTCCCGGTACGTATCGGGAATGACATTTACGCGCTGAACATTGACACAGGTTGCGACACTACTCTTCTTGACAAGTCATTTGTAAAATCGTTGGGTTGTGTTATTACTGCAGACCCATCTAACAAAGCTGTCGGGCCGAGCGGTCAACCGATTGCATTGAGCAAGACCACCTTAAAGAGCATTCAAATCGGACCTATTCTGCTAGTAGGTTTTGAAACTTACGCTATGAATTTCGACGAATCAATCACCTCACGGAGATCGCCCACGGGCTTGCGAGTAATCGGTTATTTAGGGATCGACTTCGTAGCCAAGTACCGTGTCGTGATCGATCACGGGCAAAACACCATGCTGACCGTTGACGACGCGAAAATCGACGCGAGACTGCTTCAAGGGCGATGGAATCCTATTTTCTACGAATTAGACGGAATCAAGACATACAATCGTCCCTACCTTGCGGATGTCCATATCGAATTCGATAGGTACCACGTGTACTTCCGCATGCCGACGCCGGGCTACTCCTACCAAGCGAAATGGACACACGATCCAAACCGTTACCCCAAATCCTTGCAAGAGAATTCTGTTCGGGGGATCGACGGGAAATTTCATCTGGAAGACAACAAAAAATTCAAAGGTGAACTGAGTGCATATTATAATGTCACACCGGAGACATTAACCTATGCGAGTTACATCAAAGGGCCTACGTATAACACCAATCGCCTCTCGACCGAAGACGGTCGGCTACTCATCTATTTTTGTGAACGGATCGGACCCATACCCGACGAGCAAGGTAGAACTTTTGCCGAGCGAATCCCATTTTTATGTGCTGTGAAACAGTATTTCCCTAGACTTGAAGGGCCGCATCGCGTCCGCAACTACGATTGGTCACTGAACTGCAACCTGACTGTACGTGGCGTCGAAGTCGGTGGTGCGAAGACAGTCACTTATCACCTCGACGGTTCAGTTACAACCAAAACAGCACCGACGCAAGAAACGAGGTAGTTTGATTCCTGTTTGGCGGCCAACACGATGCCAAACGCACGGATCAACGATCGCGGCATGGTGTCATGGCCGATCGCAAAGTGCATCAACCATACGACTCACGCGATCCGCAGCAATCGGCAGGTTTCCTGGTAACTGGGTACGACTGGCCGCAAGAAAGCGGGGCGGCGTTTTTGCGTCGGCTATGTATGGCGGTGATGGCGTGCCGGACGGTGTGGCATTTGCAACGGGACGAGAGCGAAGCGGCGGCGCGGTTGCGGGCGATTTTGGTGCGGCTGCCGGGTCGTCAGATTGGGTATCACGCGGAATCGACGGCGCCGGCGGTGTTGGCGGGCCTGCCGAAACTGCTAGCGATCGACGACCTGCTGCAAACCGACGACTTGGCCGAAATCCTGTCGCTGACCCGCAGCAGCTAACAGCTTGCCTGGACGAAAAGTTGTGACCATGCCTCTGCCGACGCGAAGAATGTGAACGGTTTGGCTCCCCTCTCCGCATCGGAGAGGGGGTTAAGGGCTGAGGTTGATTTCAATGCGTGAACGCCCACGAATCTGGTTGCGCCTACTCGTCACACCGTGCCCTTGAAGAAAACGGCGGCCAGCGGGGGGAGGGTTGCGGCGATCGAATAGGGTTGGCCGTGCCACGAGAGGAACTCGGCGTGGAGGCCGCCGGTGTTGCCGAGGTTGCTACCCCAGTAGCAGCCCGCGTCCGTGTTCATGATCTCTTTCCATTGGCCGGGGCCGGGGACGCCGATGCGGTAGTTTTGCCGGGGGATTGGGGTGAAGTTGTAGGCGCACAGAATCCGTTCGTTGCCCTTTGCGGTCTTGCGGAAGAACGTGAAGACGCTGGCGGCGGCATCGGTACAATCAACCCACTCGAAGCCGCCCGGTTCGCTGTCCAGTTCGTGCAGGCAAGGTTCGGATTTGTACAAGGCGTTCAAATCTGCCACGAGTTGTTGCACGCCGCGGTGCGATTCGTGTTCGAGCAAGTGCCACGCAACTTGGCCGTCGTGCCGCCACTCCGACCGCTGCGCGATTTCGCCGCCCATGAAGAGCAACTTCTTGCCGTTCATCCCGTACATGTACGCGAACAGCGCCCGCATCCCGGCGAACTTCTGCCAGTCGTCGCCCGCCATTTTGTCGAACAGCGGCCCCTTGCCGTGAACGACTTCATCGTGGGACAACGGCAACACGTAGTTTTCGGAGTAGGCGTAAAGTTGCCGGAAGGTCAGGTCGTGTTGGTGATGCTTGCGGTGGATAGGGTCTTTCTCGCTGTACTTCAGCGTGTCGTGCATCCATCCCATGTCCCACTTGTACCCGAAGCCCAGACCGCCCACATACGCGGGCCGTGAGACCATCGGCCATGCCGTTGATTCCTCCGCAATTGTCTGCACGTCGGGGTAGTGGGTGTACACTTCGTGGTTGAACCGCCGCAAGAACTCGATCGCGCCGATGTTCTCTTTGCCGCCGTAACGGTTCGGGATGAAGTTGCCGTCCTTGCGCGAATAGTCCAGGTACAACATGGACGCCACGGCATCCACTCGCAAGCCGTCCACGTGGTACTTGTCGAGCCAGAACATCGCCGAGGAAAGCAAGAAGCTTCGCACCTCGTGCCGGTCGTAATTGAAGACGTAGCTGCCCCAGTCCGGGTGGAAACCCTGCTTGGGATCAGCGTGTTCGTACAGGTGCGTGCCGTCGAAATAGCCCAGGGCGTGTTCATCCGTGGCGAAGTGGCTCGGCACCCAGTCCATGATGACACCGATGCCGTGTTGGTGCAGGTAGTCGATCAAGTACATCAAATCTTGCGGCGTGCCGTAGCGACTCGTTGCGGCAAAGTACCCGGTGACTTGGTAGCCCCATGAACCGTAAAACGGGTGCTCCGTGAGCGGCAAAAATTCAACGTGCGTGAACCCGAGGCGGTTCAAATAGTCCGCCAGTTTCGGCGCCATGTCGCGGTAGCTGAGAGACAAATGGGGCGGCACACTCTGGCGCATCCAAGAGCCGAAGTGCATTTCGTAAATCGACACCGGCGCGTCTTGCTTGAGCTTCGGCCCACGGTTCGCCATCCAATCGGTGTCGTTCCACTTGTAGTCCAAATCCCAGGTCACGGACGC
>JAYSXU010000399.1:0-13409 GCA_043716965.1 Fimbriiglobus sp. | reverse complement strand
ATTGCGGTGCCACCGAACCAACCGCCGGAGCCTTTCTTGGCCGGCGCGGGTTCTGTCGCCCATGCCGTGGGGATGTTGATGTCGGACCGGGATCCGTCCGATCGGCGGCGAGGTTGCGTGACGCCAGACAACCCACTGCGGCGGCTCTCCAATCGGTCCGAGGACAGTGGCGCGGGCATCTCCCCGGATGCATCCATTTGACTGGCCAAGGCGTGCAGGTCCGGGATACCGGCTTCGTCGGCTTCTTCGGCGCTCATCCGTTGCGAGATTTGGTTCGGGTCCATGCCCTCCGCCGGCAAGGTCCAGTCGATTTCGCCGCTCTCTTGTTTCTGCGTGTCTTGGACCGGGCGTGCCTCTTTTCCTCGTCCGGGGAGGTTGAACGACACCGAACTTCCACCGGCCTCGCCAGGACTACCGCCCTGGAAAATATGCGACGTTCCATCCAGGTCATCACCCGTGAACATCATCATGTCGGTCTTGTCGTCACTCGAACTCATCAAGGGGATTTCATCGACGTTGATTTGGGAATGCTCGTCGTACAGCAATCGGGCGCCGAAAATACTCGACCCCGGTCCCGTGAACAGATTCTGATCGGCGTCCGTGTCGGGGTGAAGCAGGTCCACGCCCGAATCCCGAATTTCAATGTCCGCTTCCGTCACGTCCGAAAACAGGTTGGAACCGGACGACCCGCGATCGGTCCGGTTGAAGTCGGGGCGGGAATCGTCCGAGAGAAATCGGGGATCGCTATCAATCGACGGGAACGGGAGTTTCAACTCGTTCATCAGTTGATTGGCCGCGTTGGACGTGGAATCGAAGACATCGACCGAACTGCTTTCACCAGTCGAAAGTAGTTCGGGAACGTCCTGACCGACATTTTTTTCCGTGCCGTCCAACGGGGTGCTGAACCGGCTGGAACCGCCCGGCGGGGCGTCGAAAATGTTGGAGCTACTGGGTGTCGGTCGGAGCGTGACCCGGAGCACATCGGACCCCCCGGTCGCCGGACCCGTCTTCAGGGTGAAGATGTGCGAGTCTTCCTCATGGGTGTTCGCGGGTCCGGGTGGTTTGGGAATGATATTGGAGGGCGGCACGTCCAGCCAACCGGACGCCGGTGCGATGGGGTCGCCATGACCGAGCAAGATGTCGGCGGCCTCGTCCGGTTCACCGGGCAGAGGTGATCGCCCTTTGCTATCGCCAAGAGTCGAAAACGACGGCGGCCCGGAATCCTCGGCGTCTTCAAACAGCGCCCGCAGGTCCAGTTCCGCGTCGTCGGGGTCGGGTTCAAATTTTCGCGGGCCTGGCGTTGCCATCGCCTCGATTTCCGAAAGCCAATCGGTATCGGGTGAGGCCGCCGGACGCGCAGTCGGGTCGGGTCCTTGGGACTGGGGTTTTGATGGACCTTTCGGACCCAGTTTGTTGGGGTCGTTCGGCGGGACCGGATTCGAGGGGGTCGATGCCATCATAAACTCCACAAAAAAACAGCAGCGGGTGCCGGCCCACAATCGGACCCAACACCGGACCGAACGAAACGACTTTGAAAGGTTATGCTGTAATTGTTCCGATTTCTCGGTCCGGGGCAATCTTTTTCCCAGATTCCCCCAAATCCCTGGTGTTCCAGTCGGTCAGTCCTAGATTCAGGCGGTCGTTGATTTGTAGTGGCCTGTTCAGATTCGGGCAGCCACTGCGAAACGCTTAAGCAGGAAATCGGGCTGAATCGGCAGGGTTTCCCGAGAGAAACTGATGTTTGAGGCGAAGTTCGCTTAAATTCCGCATTCGCAACCGTTCGGCATCCCGGTTGCTTTGTATGGGTTCGAGTTGACAAAATCTCATGCTGCCGCCGACAGTCGTGAACTGTCAGCACTGTGACCAAGTCAAACCCTATTACTCATTTCTGAAACGTTGTTCCTATGGCACTTCTGGTCAGTACTGATTTCCCGACTGCAACCGACGGTTACGGCGACCCGACCCGATCGGACCATGAAGTGGTCGAACTTCAATTGTTGCTACCCCGTTGGCAAGCCGTTGCCCTCGAAGCGGCGGCCCGATCACGGGGAATGACGTCCGGCCAGATCCTCCGCCGCGTCATCACCGATCTGTTCGTCGATGTCCCCGTCAACAACTGATCCCCATTTCCCCTGTGATGATTTGAGTGAGCGTCACATTTGTTGGCGAAAGTTTACACACAGATTGCCGGATTTCCGCCTGAAGCAGTATTTCTCGTCATGATTTATAGTTGAAAGCAGGCGACGTGTTTGGGTTTGAGACGGTGGTGCTGATGTTCCTCCAAGCCTTCGACCAGGGCGGCGACCAACTGCTGGCGCAGGCGTTTCCGATGCGGGTCGCTTGGGGCACGACCTGTCCCAGAAGCACCCAGAGCTGACGCAACAGCAACGCGATCCCGATCACCAGCATCCGCCACGAGCGGTCCCTGCACGTCGTGGGCGCTTTCGCCCGCCAGAGTCGGCCGTCAGCCTGAAGACACGCGGACGGCTCCGTGTGAGAGCAAATGGATTTTGACTCTTGCGAAGCCAGCCCATTCCGAAACCGAACCAGGTTCGGTGTAAATGCAATACCTATAACATGGAAGTAATCCCGATCTTTACCATGCGCTTACAGGCCCGGTCATAGCCCAACATGTCCACCCCCCACGCGCCCGAATATCGCCGTTGTCCCGTCACGGGGCGTTGGGTTGTGATTGCGCCGGAACGGGCGGCGCGACCGATTACGCTTTCACATTCTGCGCCGCATTCACGCGATGCCAATGGCCGGGCGGACTGTCCGTTTTGCGATGGCAGCGAACACGAGACGCCGGGGGAACGGTTTGCGATTCGCACGGATGGAACCGCACCCAATAGCTCTGGTTGGCAGTTGCGGGTGGTGCCGAACAAGTTCCCGGCGGTGCGGTCGCACTTGGAGCCACAGTTCACTTCGGTGCCGAGTGCGTTGTTGGAATCGCGTCCGGCGATTGGGCATCATGAATTGGTGATCCCCTGTTCGCGGCATCTCTCGAACCCAGTGGACCTGACCGACAGCGAATTTCGAGACATGGTGTTGGCGTACCGTGATCGCATCCAATTGCATTCGGCGAATCCCCCGACGGCTTACGTCACCATCTTCCAAAATGTCGGGGCGGAAGCGGGGGCATCGCTCGCGCATTTGCACTCGCAGATTGTCACGATGCCAATGGTCCCCGACGTGGTGCAACTCGAACTGGACCAATCGGCAGCCTACTTTGAACGGGTGGGAAAGTGCGTATTCTGCGACATCCTGCGTGACGAGTTGACCGCACGACAACGGGTTGTCACGGACAGTCCGCACTTCGTCGTGCTAACACCATTTGCGGCCCGATTCGCCTACGAAATGTGGGTGTTGCCCAAGGCGCACGTCAGCCACTTTGAAACCATCAATGCCGAGATTGCGCTCGAACTCGCGGTCGTGTTCAAGGACATTCTCGGCCGGCTGGACGCGGTGCTGCACAAGCCGGCGTACAACTTTTTCCTGCACACCGCCCCAACACGAAGGGATGCGATGTCGCATTACCACTGGCACTTTGAAATCATCCCGCGCACGGCACGGGCGGCTGGCTTCGAGTGGGGGACGGGTTGCTTCATCAACACGACCTCCCCAGAGCAGGCCGCGCTGGAGTTACACCACGGTGAGGTTCGCCACGGTGGAGTTACGCCACGGTTCGCCTAAGATAGGGTGATTGAACCACCAGCGCGGAGGCACCATGCGGATTGGCATTTTTGGCGGGACGTTTGACCCGGTTCACGTCGGGCACCTGATCCTCGCGGAGCGGTGTCGGGAAGACGCCGGGTTGGACGAAGTCTGGTTTTTGCCCAGCTACAAGCCGCCCCATAAATCCGACCGCGAACTGACGCGGTTTGAACAGCGGTGCGAGATGGTCACCCTGGCCACGACCGGGCAACCGTTCTTTCGCATGGTGCCCATCGAACGCGAATTACCACCGCCCAGCTACACCACCCAGACACTCGCGGAGTTGAAGGACCGTCATCCGGACCACACCTTCGCGTTGGTCCTGGGCGCGGATTGCCTGCCCGATTTACCCGGTTGGCACCAACCGCAACGTATCTTGGAACAAGCCGATTTAATCGTCGTGCCCCGACCCGGTATCGAGTTCTGGAACCAGCGCCAGTTGGCCACCGCACTCGGGATCAAGGAAGTCCACGTGCGAATGCAAGTCGTGAATTGCCCCCTCATCGAGATCGCCAGCCGCGACCTCCGCCGCCGCGTCGCCGACGGCCACACCATCCGCTACCTCGTCCCCCGCGCCGTCGAAGAGTACATCCGCGAACGGAAGCTGTACCGGGCGTGACGGGGTGGCAAATTTTTCAGGCTGGTCTAGTCAGTCGCGGTCATGGAATCTTTGCGACGAGACCTGCATTGAGATCATCCGAGCCACGACCGTTAGGGAGTGGCCCAAACAGCCACCTTGTTTACGGCACCTCCGATGTCAACACCTCGTGTCGTGCTGCGATTAACCGAGCCACGACCGTTAGGGAGTGGCCCAAACAGCCACCTTGTTTACGGCACCTCCGATGTCAACACCTCGTATCGTGCGAGGCCGGTTAGGCCACTCCCTAACGGTCGTGGCTCGGATGATTCCCGAATGTCGGGATAGGAGAATCAGTTACTACCGTTCGCCTCAGTGGGTATACTCCTTGGTGCGGTTCGGCGGCGGTTCTGACTGAGGTTTTCTGATGCATCGTTTTGCAGGCGTGATGGCTGTCCTCCTGTTCATGGCATCCTCATTGTTGTGCCAAGAGACGCCGACTGACGAAACCGTGAAAGCGGCTGTGGACAAGTTCCGCACGGAGCGGGCTGACGCGGCGAAGGCGTTTCCGGCGGCGGAGTTGGCTAACGCGGATGAACAGAGCCTGCGGGCCGATGTCGCTTTGAAGGAGGGGCAATTGGTCGTCGCGGCCCGGTTGATTCGGGACGCGCGCTGGGCGGTGCCGCTTCAGCTCTCGAACTTGCCGCCGCACGTTTCTCGGGTGATGGGTGTGAGTCGATTGCGGCATGGCGATCGTGTCACCGGGGTGTCGTTTTCCCCGGACGGTACGAAGTTGGCGTCCTCGTCGCGGGACGGCACAGTGCGGATTTGGGACTTGGGCAACGGTCGAGAACTGGTCACGTATCGTGGGCATCAGGAAAACGCCGAGTCGGCAAATGAGCGCACCAACGTGTTGAAAGTCCCGAACGTGGTGTTCAGCCCGGACGGCTCGGTCGTGGTGGCTAGTGGTGAGCGAGACATTCACGTCATTGACGCGCGCACCGGGGACCGTAAGCAGATTTTGAAGGGCCACACGGGTGCGGCGCGCGGGCTTGCTTTTGCCACAAATGCTGCGAACACCAACACGCTGATTTCCGGTGGCGACGATCGGCACGCTATCATCTGGGACATCAAAACCGGGAAGTCCGTTGCGACATTTCCGAATCAATCCACCCGCATCGAGGCCGTTGCCGTTGGCGAAAAGGGCAAACTGTTCGCCACCATCAACGCGGCGGGTGAGCTTTACGTTTACCCGCTCACCGGCACCGTGAAACCGCAACTTCTGGGCACGACCGTGACCGATGCCGGTGAAGGGGGCTTCGGTGTCGCGTTCGTGGGGGATACCAACGGCATCCTGACGGGGGGCGGGGACAACCAGGTGAAGTTGACGATGGGTCCAGATGCCGCCAGCACGACCCCGACGAACGCCGTTCCGGTGCGGACCTTCACCGGGCACACCGGCAAAATCACTTGTTTAGCGGCGTCAAAGGATGGGAAGTGGTTCGTGTCCGGCAGTGCGGACCGCACGGTTCGGGTTTGGGACGTGAGTTCGGGGAAAACCCTGTGGACGTTCCAAGGCCACGCCGGGGCCACGGTCGAGGGCCGCGAAGTCGGCGTCACCGCCGTGGCCATCAGCCCGGACGGCAAGTGGGTTGCATCCGGTGGCGTCGATGGCGGGATTAAGCTTTGGCCGCTAACGAAGGAAGACGAGCACCGCAGTTTTGCGGAGGCGACCGATTCCGTCTGGGCCGTCGCCACCAGTCCGGACGGCAAGCGATTTGCCAGCGCCGGCGCCGACCGCGTCGTGCGAATTTACAACACCTCGTCGTACAAACTCGAAACCGCGTTAAAGGGCCACAAAGCCGCGATCCCCGCCCTAGTGTTCGTGGGCAACGACCACGTCGCAACGGCGTCCGGGGACAAGCTGGTCAAGTTGTGGGACGTTGCCAATGGCACGGCGAAAGATCTCGTCGGGCACGCTAGTGCGGTGCTTGCGATCACGGCGGATGCGAGCGGTAAGTTCGTCGTATCCGGCTCCGTGGATAAGTCCGTAAAGGCATGGGATGAAACGGGGAAGCCGCTCTGGACCTGGACCGGGAAGTCGGCGGTGTGCGCGCTCGCCGTTCGCCAAGACGGGCAGCGGATCGCCGTCGGGACTGCCGACGGCACGTTGACCATTTTGACCACGAACGGCGTCGAGCCGAAAGTCACCGGCAGCGTCCCCGCTCACGGCGGCGGCGTGGCGTGTGTGTCCTTTCATCCCGACGGTTCGCGGGTCATCTCGTGCGGCGGCGATGGCGTGACCCGGATTTGGGCCGTGACGGAAGCCGGTCCGGTTACGCTAGTCGGCAAGCTCGAACCGACGGTGCAAAGTGGCGGTCCCAACACGATCGCGCCGCTCTCGTCCGTGGTCTATTCGCATAACGGCAAGCTGATCGCAACCGCTGGCGCCGACGGGGTCACGCACGTTTGGGATGCGCAATCGTTAGCTGAAATTCGTGGCTTTCGTGCCCACACGAACTGGGTCACGGCTGTGACGTTCACGCCCGATGACAACGCGATTCTGTCCGCCAGCGTGGATAAAACCGTTCGCAGTTTTGAACTGACCCGGCAGAATTCGTCAACCGCCGTCACGCACACCGGCCCAATTCAGTGCGTCGCGGTCAGTCGGGACGGTCAACTCGTGGCGACGGGGTCGAACGATAAATCCGTGAAGATTTGGACCCTGGCGACCGGGCAACTCCTCACGACGTTGGCCGGTTCAACCGACACGGTAAACGCAGTGAGTTTCGGTGCGAAGAACGAACTCGTCAGCGCTGGTGATGACCAGAAGTTGCGGTGGTGGTCGATCGAAACGGGCCGGGAACTTCGCAGCGTGAAGGCGGGCGGCACGATCTTCAACATCGCACAAAAGGATGGGAACTGGGCGGTGGTGTGGAACCGCGACCGGGAAAAATTCACGAGCTTTGAACAGTTCACCAACGACGGAAAAGCCCTGACAGCGGTCAACGACTCGGGCCGTGAAATCAGTTGTGCAATCCTCTCGGCGGACGCGACGCTTGGGATCGCCGGCGGTGACGACGGCGTGGCGCGAATCTGGAATTTGCAAACCAAAGACCGTGTCGGCGGGGATTGGCCAATCTCAACTCACAAGCTCGTGGACTTGGCCGTCACGACCGATAACAAGATGCTGATAACCATTGACAGCCGCGGTGATGTGAAAGTCGCAGACATTGCCAAGCGCGCCGCAGGGGAAACGATCCACGCGGTGAAGGGGACCGTTGCGGGCCTCGTGGTCTCCCCGACGAACGACAAGTTCGCCACGCTCGCCGTGGAGGGCGACGTGAAAGCCTGGAGCCTGACCGGCCAAGAACTCCGCACCTGGAAATTGAACACCAGCCCCGCGACGGCGGTGTTCACACCGGACGGCAAGAAGTTAATCGTCGGCAACAAAGACGGCAGTGTCTTCGTACTCGATCTGCCGTGATTCCCGGAGAATTCCTTTCACCACGAATCCGACGAATGACACGAAAGAAATCTAGACCGCCACGAACTGTTGGTCTGATAGGACTTACACAGTGCAACCGCGTTTGTCGTAGGAGTAACGATGCCAAGCCAAAAACGTGGAGAATCACGAAAACACGAAAGCACAAAAATGAACACACATGATAGAGTATTTTTCGCAATGCTGTACTTTCGTGTTTTCGTGATCGGTTTTGGATTTCGGTACGGGCGCGTAAGTCCTAAAGTACCGATGGTAGCGGTGCTGGGGGATGATCGTTAGTTCAGTGATACTTGAATCAATTCGTGCCGATTTGCACCTCTCAGTGTGGCTCGTGGTCTCAAACTCCGCCTAACCGGCACAGCTTCGCATTTCAATTCGTTCTCGCTCCGGATTGGTTAGGCTTTCGCGCAGTCGGACGGGTTGCATGTTTTACAATCGGAGGTGGTGAAGACTGTTCGTGACGGAGATGTGCCATGCGCCGGTTCCTTATTGCTGGATTTGCAGTGGGATTACTCCTGTCCGGTTTGGGGTGTCGGCACAGTCTTTTCCGGCGGCCGTGCAACACCTGTAACGATCCTTCGCCGCGCAATCGGGACGGCACCCGCCTTGAAGACCCGCTCCCGAGTAGCGGCAGTCGCATTTCACCGCCCGGCGTCCCGACGACGCCGAACGACAATTTCCCGCCCCCGTCCGTGCCCGAACGCCGATTTCGGATCGACCCATACGCGCCGCCCGATCGTCAGTTGGTTCCGACCGAAGTTGTACCGGGGCCGTTGCGGATACCGCCCCAAGAGATTTTGCTGCCGCCGGACAACCCGAATTCCGACAGCACCGGCCCAGTCGTTCGCAGCTACCTGAACGAACCGCTGCCGCCCGCAGGAACACGCCTACCCCAACGTGACGCCGCGTCTCCCACGACGAGCGGGGATTTGCCACCGCGGTTGAACGGCAGCATTCCGCCCAGTCAGTCGAATGCCAAGCCGATGCCCGGCAGTTTGAAGGGATTATCCGACTACACCACGATCGCGGGGAGGGAGGGCGTTGCCAACGGCAAACTGCCGACGCCTGAAGGTCTCGACACGTTGAAGGCAAACGGGTTCCGCACGGTGCTGGTTCTGCATGACCCCAGCAGCGACAGTGCGGCAACGAAAGAAATGGTTGAAAAGCGTGGTTTGAAGTTTGTCGCCATCGCGGTGTCGCCGACGACCCTCCGCAAGTCACTGGACGATTTCACGCTCACGATTACCGACAGTGCCACGAAGCCCGTGTACGTTGCGGACGATACCGGCGTCCGCGCGGGGAGCTTGTGGTATCTGTTCTTCCGCACCAGCGAGATGCGCAGCGACGACGTTGCCCGCGTCCGTGCCACGCCGCTGGGCCTGCCGACCACCACGACGGAAGAGGGCAAGCAGTTCTGGCTTGCCATTCAACAGGTTCTTGCCAAGGCGTAGCCGGTTGACTCACTATTCTCAGCTTTCCATCAGCAGTCGAATCGGGTCGCTGAAGAGTTGCACAAGGTAAGTCGTGAAGCGGGCGCCGTCGGCGCCGTCGATGACACGGTGATCGTAGGTCAGGCTGATCGGCATCATCAGTCGTGGGACGATGGCACCGTCTTTCACGACGGGTTGCAACGTGGAACGGGACAGCCCCAGGATGGCGACTTCGGGGTAGTTCACGATCGGGGTGAACGACGTGCCGCCGATGCCGCCGAGGTTCGTGATGGTGAACGAGCCGCCCCGCATGTCGTCGATGGCCAGCTTGCCTGCACGGGCTTTCTCCGCGAGAGTGGCCACTTCGATCGCAATGTCACGGATGCTCTTTTGGTCCGCGTTCTTGATGACCGGAACAACCAGTCCGCGTTCCGTATCGACCGCGATGCCGATGTTGTAATACTTCTTCAGAATCAACTCGCCGGCGTTCATGTCGAAGCTACTGTTGAAGTTCGGGAACTCCTTCAATGCTGCAACAATCGCCTTCACCGCCAACACCGTCCACGTGACTTTCGGCGAACCCTTCGGCAAACCCTCGACGATCCGCTTCCGCCCGCTTTCCAGGTCCGTAATGTCCGCGAGGTCGTTTTGCGTCACCGTCGGCATCATGCGGACCGCGATCGTCAGGTTCTCCGCGATCTTTTTGCGCATGGTGCTGAGCGGCTTCTTCTCGATTGTGCCATGCTTGCTGAAGTCGGGCAACGGCGGGTGCGTGAAGACATCGACGACGCTGCCAGTCACTTTCCCGACCGGACCCGTTTTGAGTTGCTCCATGCGGTTGCGAACGAAGCCCTTCACGTCTTCCAACGTGACACGGCCACCGCGAGCGCTGCCGGGGATTTGCGCGAGACTCGTGCCGAGTTCGCGGGCCAAGCGGCGGGTCGCCGGGCCAGCCGCGACGACGGTTTTGACGCCGTTCGTTTCGACCGCACGCGGTTGGGCTGCTGTCAGCTGTGTTGCGACAGGAACGGCCTTGGGCGGTGTGCCGTTCGACGAAGTCGCGGGTACGGCAGCCGGTGCTGCGCGCACGACGGCGTCACTGGTGATCGACAGAATCTTCGCCCCGACGGGGATTTTGTCGCCTTGCTTCACATGAACCGCGTCGATTACACCGGCCACTTCGATCGGCACTTCCATCGACGCCTTGTCCGTCTCGACGGCGATGACGTTTTGGCCAACGGTGACCTTGTCACCCGCTTTGACTAGCACGCCCACGACAGTTGCGGAGTCAATCCCTTCCCCGAGCGCCGGGAGCGTGAACTCGGCCTTGGTGGGCACAGACGCCGGTGTCGGTGCCGCAGCAGGTGCGGGCGCTGGGGCAGATGGCTTCGCGGTTGGTGCTGGTGCTGGCGTTGGCTTCGTTTGAACTGGGGCCGTGGTGAACGTGAGGATCAGGCCGCCGACGGGGATTTTATCGCCCGCTTTCACGGCAACACTCGCAATACTTCCGGCCTCTTCAATCGGGACTTCCATCGACGCCTTATCCGTCTCGATCGAGATGACGTTCTGGCCGTTCGTGACCGTATCGCCGGGTTTCACCAGGATGCCGACGACCGTTGCGGAGTCGATCCCCTCACCGAGGGCGGGCAGACGAAATTCCATGAGAGTCGCTACCTTGTGCTGATGTCGTCGCTGGTTTCGGGAGGGGCATCCCACGGGAGTTCTCCCGTGGGCTTTGGTCGCTAGTTTTATCGTGGGGCGAAAGCCTACGAAAGCACTCTCGTGGGATCTACATGCGGGATCCACTTCCGAAATCCTACACGGTCCACGGCGCGGGCTTGTTCGGGTCAATACCCAAGTCCTGAATCGCCTTCTTGACCACGCTGCGGTCGAGTTCACCGCGTTCCACGAGGGCGTACAGCGCGGCAACGGTCGTGTGCTCCGCATCAATCTCGAAGAAGCGGCGGAGGTTTTGCCGGGTCTCGGAGCGGCCAAAGCCGTCGGTGCCCAGGGCTAACAACCGACCGCCGAGGTACGGCCCGATTTGCTCCGCGAGGGTTCGCATGTAGTCGCTGGTGGCGATGACCGGCCCCTTCGTGCTGCCCAAGACTTTTTGCACGTAAGGCATCTTGCCTTCGGCGTCCGGGTGGAGCCGATTGTACCGCTCGCATTCCAGGGCGTCGCGGCGCAGCATCTGGTAACTGGTCGCGCTGTAGACGGTGCTGGCGACGTTGTACTTCTCAGCCAGGATGGCCTGCGCCCGCAGTGCTTCGTTCAGGATCACGCCGCTGCCGAGCAGTTGCACTTCCACTTTGGAACCCGCAGGCTTGACGGTTTTGAACGGGTATAGGCCCTTGATGATGCCTTCGCGGACCTGCTCGCCGGGCATTGGCGGCATGTCGTAGCTTTCGTTGTAAACCGTGAGGTAGTAGAAGCACTCCTCGTTGCGGACGTACATGGCGTTGATGCCGTCTTCGATGATGACAGCGAGTTCGTAGGCGAACGCGGGATCATAAGCGCGACATGTTGGGATCGTCAACGCATTCAAGTGACTGTGGCCGTCCTCGTGTTGTAGCCCTTCGCCGTTGATCGTGGTCCGGCCTGCGGTTGCGCCCATCAGGAACCCGCGACACCGGCTGTCGGCAGCGGCCCACACCAAGTCGCCGACACGCTGGAAGCCGAACATCGAGTAGTAGATGTAGAACGGGATCGTGTTGACGCCGTGGGTGCTGTACGCGGTCCCGGCGGCGATGTAACTCGCCATGCTGCCCGCTTCGTTGATCCCTTCTTGCAGGATTTGGCCGGTGGTGCTTTCCTTGTACTCGGTCAGCGTGCCCTGATCGACGGGGTTGTAGAGCTGGCCGACGCTGGAGTACATGCCGAACGCTTTGTACATCGGCGGCATCCCGAACGTCTGGCCCTCGTCCGGGACGATCGGGACGATCAACTTGCCGATGTTCTTGTCGCGCATGATCTGGGTCATCAGCGTGACCCACGCCAGCGTCGTCGATTGGCCCTTGCCTTGTTGCGTGCCCCGGTACAGCCCCTCGAACAATTTGCGGTCCGGGGCGATGCTCGGCACGAACTTGTTATTCCGGACCGGGTTGAACCCGCCGAGGGCCTTGCGGCGCTCAAACAGGTACAGCATTTCCGGTGAATCGGCGGCGGGCTTGTAGAGCGGGACTTCGGCAATTTGTTCGTCGGAGAAGGGCAGTTCAAAGCGTTCGCGGAACTGGCGAAGGGCGGCCATCATCTGCTTCTTCGACTTCTCTTCGGCACTGAGCGACGGGTCGGCTTCGATTGCCCCAACCAGCTTCTTCAGTTGGTGTGTTGTAAATTTGCCTTGGCCGCCTTCACCGGGGACGCCGTAGCCCTTCACCGTCTTCACCAGAATCACCGTCGGTTGTCCCTTGTGTTCGACCGCTGTTTTGTAGGCCGCGTACACCTTGAGCGGGTCGTGACCACCGCGTTTCAGAGCGGAAATTTGCACGTTGGAAAGGTGTTCGACGAGCGACTTCAATTCGGGCGTGTTGAAGAACTGCTCTCGAATGTACCCTCCACGCCGTTCGGAATCTTCTTGTTCCGAAATCATCGCGTTCTTACCGCGTTCGTCGGCGGTGCGCATGTCGCGGCCAACGTACTCCGTGTACTCGCCATCGACAACTTCCATCATGCGGCGCGACAGTGCGCCGGTGTGGTCGTTCGATAGCAGCGAGTCCCAGTCCGTGCCCCAGATCGCCTTGATAACGTTCCAGCCGGCGCCGCGGAAGGTGCCTTCGAGTTCTTGAATGATCTTGCCGTTGCCCCGCACCGGGCCGTCGAGCCGTTGCAGGTTACAGTTGATGACCCACGTGAGGTTGTCGAGCTTCTCGCGGCCCGCCAGCCCGATGCACCCGAGCGATTCCGGCTCGTCACACTCGCCGTCACCCAAGAACGCCCAAACGCGAACGTCGTCGATCTTGTCCGCAAGTTGGCGGTCCCGCAGGTAGCGATTAAACCGGGCGTGGTAAATCGACATGATCGGGCCGAGGCCCATGCTGACCGTGGGGTACTGCCAGAAGTCCGGCATCAGCCACGGGTGCGGGTAGCTGGACAAGCCGCCGCCCGGTTGCAGTTCCTGGCGGAAGTTGCTGAGTTGCGCTTCGCTCAGTCGGCCTTCCAAAAACGCGCGGGCATACGGACC
>JAYSXU010000398.1:0-4409 GCA_043716965.1 Fimbriiglobus sp. | reverse complement strand
CCAGAGAATTTGGTCACCCACACACCGATTTTTCATTCGCGCTGTGGCGTGCCACAATCCGATTTGGTATTCTAGCACTCAACTTTCCCCTCGAACTCTTCCCCAGATCACTGGGAGTAACCCATGTTGACTCGATTACTCGCGGCGGCCTTGTTGTTGGCACTCGCGCCAATGGCCCACGCGGAAACCAAAACTGGCTTCGTGAACAAGATGTTCAAGAACGCCGATGGCACCGAATCGCCTTATGTGGTCTACGTTCCACCGGGCTACGATGAGTCGAAGGCGTTGCCGGTGATTTTGTTCTTGCACGGTTCGGGCGAAAGCAAGGGCGGATCGACGCCACCCATTGACCAAGGGTTAATGAACGGCCACTTTCAGAAGCAAGCCAAGAAATTCCCCGCGATCGTGGTCATCCCGCAAAGCGAAAAACGGACGTGGGGCGCAACCAGCGACGACGGCAAGCGGGCTGTTGCGATGTTGGACGCTACGATTAAAGAATACAAACTCGACGAGAAGCGAATTTACTTGACGGGTCTCTCGATGGGCGGGTATGGCACGTGGTCGATGGCCGCAGCTCACCCCGAAAAATGGGCCGCGATTGTGCCGATTTGTGGCGGCGGCAACGTGAAGGACGCGGAGAAGATCAAGGACATTCCGTGTTGGTGTATTCACGGCGATAAAGACGGGGCAGTGAACGTGAGCAAGTCGCGTGAAATGATCGAGGCCCTGAAAGCAGCCGGCAGCACCCCACGGTACACCGAACTCGCCTGGGTCGGCCACAATTCCTGGGACGCGGCTTACAACATGCCCGAACTGTACTCGTGGATGTTTGCTCAGAAGAAGTAGTAGTTTGCGTTGACCCGACAGCAAGTTAAGAACTCACACACTTGGATTCGGAAACAATGAGTCAATACACCGCCATTATTCGACAACAGGGAAACGACTGGATCGGGTGGGTTCGGGAAGTTCCCGGTGTGAACGCGCAGGGTGCCAGTCGAGCCGAATTAGTTGAGAACTTGCAGATGACCCTCGAAGACATGTTGCAATACTATCGAGAGAAGTCGTTATCCGGACTCGATGGACCCTACGAAGAATTGAGTATTATCGCGTGAAACGGCGCGATTTGATCCGGCACCTGGGGGAACAGGGTTGCGAATTTGTTCGTGAAGGCCGTCGGCACTCGGTTTGGAACAATCCCGTACTCGATGTGCAAACGGCGGTACCACGGCACACTGAGATCAACGATTTCTTGGTCAGGAAAATTTGCCGGGACTTGGCAATACCCTCGCCGGGCGATCAACAGTAGCGTGAACACTAGAAACATCAGCTTGATGTCGATTGAGATCCTCACTCTTTCCTGGAGTCTTTTGTCATGACGAAACCTTCTCGGCGGGGCTTTATGCAAGCGTCCGCAGTGGCCGGTTCGGCGATTGCGATGAGTGCCAAGAGCTACGGCAACGTGCTGGGCGCGAACGGCAAAATTAACATCGGCTTCATCGGCGTCGGTGGCCGGTGCCAGCAGCACATTGACGTGGTGTTGCGGATGAAAGAACAGGGCAAGGGGATCGAACCCTTCGCCGTGTGCGACGTGTGGGACGGCGACCCGACCAAAGGTCGCGGCAAGGGCCAAGGGCTATACCCGGCTGCGAAGCGGTGCGGCATCCCGCAAGGGGACAAAGCTCGTGTGACGAAAGACTTCCGCGTCATTCTCGACAACAAAGACGTTGACGTGGTGACGGTCGCAACGCCGGACCACTGGCACGCCCGCATCTCGATCGACGCGATGCTCGCGGGCAAAGATGTCTATTGCGAAAAGCCAATGACCAAAACCATCGCCGAAGGACAAGCGGTTGTCGATGCGTGGAAGAAGTCGGGTCGCGTGATGTCGGTCGGCGTGCAGTCGATGGCCGACCCGATCTGGGGCAAGGCCCACGACCTCCTTAAGTCGGGCAAGATCGGCCACGTCATGCAGGGCCAGACCAGTTACTACCGCAACTCGGACGTCGGCCAGTGGCGGTACTACTCGCTGACCAAGGACATGAACCCGTCCACGATCGACTGGGACATGTTCCTCGGCCACAAGTTTGACGTGAACGGCGAGAAGCTCGGGCCGACCCCGGCCGAGCAACCGTTCGACCGCGCGATCTTCGGCCAATGGCGGTGCTACTGGCCGTTCGGCGGCGGCATGTTCACCGACTTGTTCGTCCACCAAACGACCCACCTGATCGCCGCGATGGGCGTCCGGTACCCGCGCCGCGTCGTCGGCGGCGGTGGCATTTACTTGGAATACGACACCCGCGACGTGCCGGACGTGGCCGCGATTGTCGCGGACTACGACGAAGGCTGCCAAGTCCTCGTCACCGCGACGATGGCGAACGACCACCGCATCGAGGAGTGCATTCGCGGCCACTCGGCGACGCTGATTTTCGACAACTACCCGGTTGACCCGAAGAACCCCAAGAGTCCGAAGCAGTTCGGCATGAAGGTCGTCCCGCAAAACGTCCAATCGGCCCCGCGTGGCCCGTCCGGCGAAGTGGCCAAGGATGGCGAAGTGATCCTGGGCGGCCTGGAAGGGGACGACACCTACGCACTCTGGGAAAACTTCCTGGAACACGTCAAAGCCAAGAAGCAAGGCACCCTCAGCACGCCGGAACTCGGCGCCGCCGCGTTCTCGACGGTCAACATGGGCGCCCAGTCGTACCGCTTCGGCAAGGCGTTCTTCTGGGACAAGGAACAACGCAAGCCCGTCGATGCCGATGCAAGTTGGGCGGCGGCGTGGGAAAAGCGATCGAAGGAGCGCGGCAAGCCGAACCAGGTCATGGGCTGGGCCGCCGGCGACGCGGGTAGCAAGCTCAACCCGCCAGAGTACATGAAGCTGGCCGGCCCGTGGGTTGACGGCAAAGACCCCGCCGGTTCGTAAATGATCGGGTAATTAAACGACAAGCGGCGAGGTGAAAACCTTGCCGCTTGTCGTTTCCTATGTGACGAAAACCACTAAATTGAGATTGATACGAACCGGGTGTGTCAGAGGATTCCCGGCGAACCGGCTGCGTAAGCTGCCGGGTGGTCAGCCTAGGGCATGTGAAAGGTTTATCCCGGCGAACCGGCTGCGTAAGCTGCCGGGTGGTCAGCCACAAGCGGGGACGCGGTTTTTACCCAGGCGACTCGCGTCGCCGGTTCGCCGGGACGGAGTACGCAATGCCGAACGCATACGACATACTCGGCGTCAAACCGGACGCCACGGACGAGGTCATCCGGCAACGGTATCTGCAACTCGTGCGCGAGTTTTCGCCCGAGTTGCACCCGCAGAAGTTTGCCGCCGTTCGGGCCGCTTACGAGAAGTTGAAACACTTGGTGGCCCGCACGAACTACCGCCTCTTTGAGATGAACAACGACGACACCATTGAAGAGTTGATCGAGGAAGCCACATGTCAGATGACGCGCTGCCGCCACTCCCTGGACTCTCTCTTGAAAGCGACGCAGCCGCCGGGACGTTGAGCGCCGATCGCATCGAAAGTGTACTGGCGGACTTCCGCACGTGGCTCACCGAAGCGCAGCAAGCGCACGCCGTTGAACCCCAACCCGCACTGGAAACGGTCGATCTTTTCACGTTGATCGGCCAGTTCACGGCGCTGCGACACGATGTCAATCTCCAGACCAAAGCCAGTCGCACGGCGGTCGAGCAAAATACCGAAACTTTGAAACGATTCGCGCAACTGGAGAAGCCGCCCGCCGATCCGGACGAAGCGTTCCGCCCGCTGGCGAAGGCCATTATCGACATCGCGGACGCGCTCACGATTGCTTGGAAACAAGTCGAAAAAGCCAAGGCCACGCTGGAGCCACTCCTCATCGAACTGGCGGAACCGGACACGGTATTGCCGCCAGAACCGCAATCCGAACCGAAAGCGGAACCTGTGCCCACGGAACCCGCAGGGTTTTGGGCGAGGTTGTTCGGTGTCCCGAATTCCCCGGCATTCGCGTTGCAAAAGCGAGTCAGTGAAACGGTGGTTGCCCGGCAAACCCCCGCCACGACATCGCAAGAAGTTGTCGAGCGGCTTGAACCCCTGTTGGCCGGGATCGCCGACGGCTACGCCATGAGCCTGCGGCGGGTGGAACGGGTGCTGCCGCAATTCTCCGTGACGCCGATTGAATCCCTCGGGCAGCCCTTCGACCCGGAGTTGATGGAAGTGGTCGAAGTCGTCGTGTCCGACGACGAGAATAGTGGCACCGTCGTCGAAGAGGTCCGACGCGGCTATCGTTGGAAAGAGAAGATGTTTCGCTTCGCGCAAGTGAAAGTGGCGCGTTGAACTGGATTAGGAGTTACGCAGTGGCGTTGTGAATCGGGTTCTCGAAGTCCGGCCGTGTGGCTATAGTCGCCGTCATGAGCCAGCCCAAAGTCTCCGCGGTTG
>JAYSXU010000397.1:0-4415 GCA_043716965.1 Fimbriiglobus sp. | reverse complement strand
GAACTCCTGCTCCGGTCGCTCGAACAGCACCTTCGCGCCGCAAGCATTGATCCTGATGAACGGCCCGTTCAGCCACGATCAAAGCAAACAGTTCGCAGCGGACTTGGTTCGTGTTGCCGGGAACAATCAAGGGAAACAAATCGAGCAACTGTACCGGCGGGCGTTGGGGCGATTGCCCTCCGATGTCGAAACGCAGGAATGCCGCAAGTTCCTATCTCAAAAATCACCGCAGGCGCTGGCAGACCTTTGCCTCGTAGTGTTCAACCTGAACGAGTTCATCACGATCCCATGACCGACGCCCCCTACTTTCTCGCGGACTTCACGGACGCCAACGGCACCTACGAAAAGGCATCGCTTTGGTTGCACGATGGCGTGTCCTCAAGCAACCACCCGTTTCGGTTGCTCACGGTCGCCACCATCGGCGTGGACGATTTGCCGAACGCCCGGTTAGTCGTGTTGCGGAATTTCGTGCAAGCCACGCGCACCCTCGAATTCCACACCGACGTTCGTAGCCCGAAGGTCGCACAACTCCGCCGGAACCCGCACGTCTGCCTCCTCTTTTACGACCCAGTGGTCCGCTTTCAACTTCGCATCGCGGCGACAGCACAGCTTTACAACAACGATGACATCGCCCACTACACATGGCGAACGATGCGAGACACTAGTCGATCGACCTACATCGTTGGCGTAGGCCCAGGTGGCTTGTTGAAGGGGACCGAACTAGCCGAAAAACCCTCGTTTCAAGCTGAAAACGAGGCCGCAGCCTTGGCGAACTTCGTCGTGGTGCGGTGCGAGTTTCACGAAATGGACTTGCTCGAACTGCACCCGACGGGGCACCGGCGGGCGCTGTTGCAATGGGTCGTCGGCTGCCCGGTAATTCAACGAATCGCACCGTGAATCACTCCCCTAACATCAATCCATCACGATATTCAGCACGCGGGCCAGGGCGATTTGTTGCGGCGGGTAGGCTTTCAGGGCGGGCACCATCGGGTAGACTTCGGGGACGACGAATTCACCGGCTTTCCAGCGTGTTTTCGTGATCGGTGTTGGATTTCGGCATGGCTGCGTAACTGCTAGACTTGTTCGGCCTCTGGTCATTTTTTCGTGGGCGTTGTCGTCGCCTCCAGTTCACGTTGGAGACGGCCAAGCTTAATGGCGTATTCCGCTAACACGGCAGCGGTTTGCTCCGATCCGCCGTCGAGAGCCTTTTGAATCCGTGCGTCGTACTCTTCGACCGCCTGCTCCACTTGCCGCCGGAGTCGTCGCTCGGTCGCCGCAGCCGCGACATCCCACGTTCCCGCGACGACAGCCTTCAGTGGCTCGTCCACCTTGTTTGGCGCGCCCATCCAAGCCACCTTCCCGGTGCCATCGACGATCACCGTTGACGGGAGCGCCTTGCCGCCGAACGCCGGGAGCCAGGTTTTCGCCATCGTGCCGACGCCTTCGTCGTCACATCCGCTGTCGAGAGCGACGGAGAAATTCATCTTGTCCCCCATCCGCTTGACGAACGCTTTCACGGCCGTCGGATCCTTGTCCCACACGTCCACCCAGAGGAAGACCGCCTTCGGGTTTGCTTTCTGTAACTCGTTAAAGTGCGGCATGACTTCAAGGCACGGCTTGCACCACGTCGCCCAGAATTCGATGACGTACACGGTGTTGGGTTGAAAGGACTTGAACGAATCCCCCTTGATAAACTCGCCGACCGCCAGTTTCGGGGGGATGTCCCCGATGGTGAAAGTGGGTGTCGGCTTTTCATCGGCCGCAACCGCTGACCCGATGACCCCGATCGCCAGTACATAAGCCAATAAGGATCGCATCTCGTTTACCTCGGTTACTGCGCAACATGGGATTACTGGCGGATTGACCAACTCAGGTCCAATTTTAGTTGCCGATAGCCAGGCAGAGGCAAGCGGAGAGTCTGCGATTCGGTAGGTTTTAAGTCATAACGGTTATTGGGATATTCGGTGTACCGGCCGCATTCCGCCGTGCAACATCGGCAAGTCGCAACGCGGTCGGTCAGATGTGCTGATGAGATTCCGGTTCTGGTGAGTCGCCTAGTCATGCGGACTGGATAACTGTGATCGGGGATTTGCAACTGATCGTGGCGAGCACTTGTCGTCGCAACCCGCGTTCCCAACCCGGTACCCTCGAACGCCTCAACGACGTGTCCCGACGCGACCTCCGCTGAGTTTGATGCGGATGGGGGTGATAGCAAGGACACCCCAGGATTACGCACCCCATTTCCACGACCCCGGACGGGGCCGCTGTGTTCACTCCCGATCTGCCTATTTCTCGATCTTAGTCATTTCGGTCGTCGGAATTGCCACTGGCGTTGGCGTGAAGAAGGCGTGGACCAGCAGCATCCCGGCGCCGCACACGAGGCAGCAATCGGCGACGTTGAACACCGGCCATTCGATCTTGTAGAAGTAGAGAAAGTCGCGGACGCCGTTGAAGACGAGGCGGTCATAAAGATTGCCAATGGTGCCGCCGAGAATCAGCCCCAGCGCCGCGCACAGCCAGCCGTCCACGGCGGTCGCGCGGCGAGTCGTCCACACAACAATCCCCACTGCCGCGAAGAAGCTAATCCCCGCAAAAACCTGATTCGCAAACCCCTTGTGTTCGCCGCCCAACCCGAACAACGCACCGTGGTTGACTCGCGGCATGATCGGGGCGCTGTACGTCTGCAATACGCTCCACGAGCAATCGCACGGCGACACCGACGGATCAAACTCCGCCGTCAGTTTGAACCACCCCGGCACCACTTCCCGTTCCCCGCGCAACGTGCCGTCGTAAAGCCATCGAAACACGCCATACTTGCTGCCCAGATCGGCGGCCAAACCGACGACCGCCAAAGTCACCATCAGCCATCGGTAGGTACGCTGTGCCATATCAATGAAGTCCCGTAAACTGCGTGCGGTGTTCCATCCTAAAAGTGAACGGTAGTCGCGTAAGCGAATTGCGTCAACCGCACGTGGTGATTGTGAAGGCGTCTGGTAAATTTTTCGGGCCAGTTTTGTAGGTCGTGGTCGAGGCTTTGCGAGGCCCGACACAGAGGTTTCATCCCACCCACGGCATCACGTGCTACCTACGACTCTCTTAAACAAACTACTTATACTTGACTGCAGTGTAAGTTTGGGCATGACCACTTAAATACTATTTGTTGCGCAACTTGGATACGAGTTGCTGACATCAGATGATTCGCACACCGAACAACTCGACCTCGATAACCAGAACCGCGTTGGCAGGAACACCGGGCACTACTTGATCTCGGAAACCCAAATGCGGGCTGACCCGCAGTCGTCGGCGGCCACCCACGCACATACCGATCACACCAAGCGACAGACCAGCGATCACCTCTCGACTGCCAGCGAGAAATGTCCTCTCCCCTTCGCCGAACAAATCGCCGCGATTGAGCGTTCCCTTCCAATAGACTGATACGACCTGACCACGTTCGGCCTTAATGCCAACGCCGACAATTATCTCTTCAATTTTGATACCATTGGCCATTGCTGACGGCCTCCGCACCAGAACATACTTGTACGCTGTTTATCAGTATAAAGTCACCATGATACTACACTACGAATTGACCTTTGCAATCAACTTTATTACGCTCTCTAATTAATCATAAAGCTAGCTCATAAACTCACTCCTTACACTCGCTACCCTCGCTGCAATCAGACTTCGGCACGCCGGAACATCCTTCGCAATCTTGCAAACTTCGCGCACCGCGTGGATTACGGGGGCACCATAGTGTAACAGGGTTTTGCGCGCGAGGGCGTCGGGCTTGACGGGCGGGGGGCGGCACGGAACAATGCCGGAGAATACGTTCAAATGGATGGCAGATTCTTGAGCGGCGGACCGAGATGCGACGGGGGTTAATCCTACTTGTGGTCGGCTTGAACTTGACGGGCTGTCGTGCCCTGGATCGAGATCGGGACGGGCGCGGATCGACGGAACTGCCATCTCGCACCAAGCCGCGACCGAATGACAATTGGCTCGACGGCCCGGTAGCCAGTCGCGGAGGCACGACTGATCGGGGCGGTAAAGGATCAGACGCCAAAGACCCGAATTTCGACGTGGCGCGGGAGATACGCGGCGTGTTGGCTGGTTTCGTTGAGGACACCGAAGGACGCAAGGCTAAGGACGTTTCGATCGAAGTCGATTTGGCCGACGGCTCCAGCGGGAGTGGGGCGCCGATCGAAGTGCAAACCGACCGCCAAGGGTACTTCATGATCCGGGGGTTGAATGCCAAGCAAACCTACGTGTTGACCGCCCGCACCAAGCTCGAAGGGCGTGACCTGTCGGGGCGGGTGTACGCCCAAACCGGCACGGAACGAAGCCAACTCATTCGCATTCCGCTGCTCGACGGGTTGAACTTCCCGGCCATCTCGACGGGGCCACGCAGCGATCTACCG
>JAYSXU010000396.1:0-4420 GCA_043716965.1 Fimbriiglobus sp. | reverse complement strand
AAGTCAGGCGGGTCTGTGTTGCCGGACCGATTGTTGCCTCGGAATCTGCTCCCAAGACCTGATGTCTGTTTGCCGCCACTACCCCGTTTTTTGGACGGTGGGTCTTCCCACAAAAATCGGAGTATGCCTACTTGGAAGTAGGCGAAGCAGGCGGCGTGAAGCCAGATGGTTTGGCCGCTTGCGGAGACACATCGTGTGGCTTGATACTTGGCATCAGTAATGGCTGCGAGGCTAGGCGGTCGGACACGGCCCTTGGCCTCCATCGCGATCCACTTGTTTGCGTTCGTCTTTGCGATCAAGTCCGGTCGCCGCTAACTGTTGGGCAGCAGTTGGATGTTCAACGAATGCCGAAAGAAATCGAGATGCAAAATCCAGGGGGCACCCAGTCTCCGGTCGGCGAACAGCTTGCACAGTGTCATCGAGACGAAGTAGCTGAGCATCCCCCTTTCTGTGGGATCAAGGTTGTGGAACGCGGGCGTTCGCTCGAACCGCCGGGGAACTCTAGCAGTCTCTTGCAGGGTAAGCCGCATGGCCGAAATGCGGAAGACGGCTTCGTAAAGTGAGACACTGACCTGAAGTATCGGAGTCGTATGCACTTCACGTCCGAAGGTGATTGCAGACCAAAGTAGCTCGTCCCAAGTTGTGTTGAGGTCATCAACGCCCGGTGCGATCCCCGTTGGTCCCGGAAACTTGTCGCTGGTATACTGAATTGCAATCGGCATAGTTACCTGCGGTTCGGAAGGAACTTGTCTAGTAGTAAGATACACGGGCCATCGTTTCAAACCTCTGAAACTCATCGGTCTGCAACAAACACGCCGCACCCGTTGCCTCACCGGCGACGGGTGCGGCGTGTTTGTTGCGAAAGTGAAGAGTCCTTCGGGTGATTGTCCGTAACGGGTTTGAAGTCCGGTCCGCTGCTCGGCTGTGAAGACGAAGCCCGAGCAACTGGGACCGCGTTCAGTTCTTCGACAGTGTCCGCAGCCCTGTCCTCTCCTCACTGACGACTCGTTCGAGTTCGCGTTCGACCACGAACACCAGCCGAGCCACCCACGCTGTTTAGTTCTTCGTCCGCCCACTTGCGGGCCAGGGCGTGAAAAGCTCCCGCGTCGGTTTGCAGGTCGCTGCCGCCAAAAAGTCCGTCCTGGACTGCACGTAGTGCGACTCCGACGGCCAGTCTTGCGACTTGGCCGGTGGTGTCGTTGAAGTCCGGTTTCGTGATCAGCGATTGGAATATGCGTGCTGCAACCGAGTAGTGTTTTCCTGCCGTTGCTGCACGACCAAGTGAGACTGTCGGTTTTGCGTTCTTGAAAGCGGCGGTGATCGAGTCGAGGCTTTGTAGCTGGGCGAGTTCTTCGGCCCGCTCAATGCCTTCATCTTTCGAGAACAGGCGGCCAGGTCGAGATGCCGAGAGGCGAGACGACCTCGCGGCCAGTTCCTTCGCCCGGCGGAAATAGTCTTTGGCCCGTTTCGAGTCGCCCTCCGAATGGGCGTATCCGCCAAGCGTCGAGAAGACTTCTGCGTCTGTCGGGTCGAACTTGAGGGCTTGATTCGTCGCTTCAACTGCTTGGCGTGTTTCGCCGCAAGCGAAGTACGACTTTCCCGACCAAACCAAGTGTATTCGGACTTTGGTCGGTGGCGAATGGCAGTTACCAGTGACGTTGCAGCGTCGGCAGCACGGCCGAGGTCGAAATACGCCCGGCCGACAGCGATGCGGGCTAAAGTTAAGTCGTCTGGTCCAAAAGCCACGAGTGGTTCGCTCACACCGGGCTTGGCTGTGCCCGGCACCACAGGCGGTTGCGGCCGGGCCTTGCACAGCTTGATGCACTGCTCAGCTCCGCGAATGACCTGGTTGGGATCACGCCCGAGGTTTTGAAGTACTTGTGCCAAAGCAAGGTGGTGGTACGTGCCGTCGTCTGACGCGCTGTCGACAAGTGCCGCTTCTCTCCCGGCCTCCCCGAAACGCGGAACCGCCCCTTACATCCCCGCTTGTGCAAGGTAGAAGTCTTCCTCGCTCACCACTGGGGTGAAGTAGTTCTTGATCGGATGCCCGCAGTCGAGCCGCTTTCCAGCATCGTCGCGCATCCCCGGTTGGAACTCCCCGTAGACGGCTTTGTTGGTCAGGATTTGCAGCACGTAGGAATCTCGCCACCGCCCCGAATCTCCGAAGGGCGGGTACTTCTTCGGGTTGGCAATCAACTGGTTGAGGATGCGTTGCACCCCCAACCCTTCGGTGCTGAGCCGGAAGATCACGTTCACCGTCTCCGCCCGTTCGGGAATGAGGCGGTATCCCCGTTCGATCAGTTCCAACCAGCGGGGAGCCATCTTCGTCATCGCCAACCCCGAAGCGGCGCGTTCCTTCTTCTTCACCCACGCGTCGCAGAGACGGAACGACTTCGTGGCGGATTCCTCGTGGTAGTTTTCGGGTCTTTATGCAAAGTGCCAAGTCGTTCGACATTGCCACCCGCATGTACTACACCGGCATCGACCCGTTCTCCAAGAAACTGGTCATCCACTTGTTCGCCTGGTTCCGGCTGGTGCCGGCTTCCGGCAATTTCAGGAACGCCAGCGACAGCGACAGGTCGATGTCGTCCGAGAAGGGGTCGATCATGCCGATGACCTACGACAGCCGTGAATGCTCCCGCGTCCATCCTGTAAGACTCGGATAGGGTTTGGGTCCGCAGCACGCTCTCCATGTGGATCTTCGCCAAGCGGTACGCAATCCCGCGCTCCATCGCCTCCCGCTCGCTCAGTCCGACGCGGGCTAGAGCGGTTCCCTAATTGATCTAGCGCGAGGTGGGCGAGTCGGGTAGGTTGGCTCCATCCTTATTTGGGGGTGAAGTTATGAAGGCCTACTCAATGGATCTTCGGGTCCGGGTTCTCACGGATGTCGATGCCGGACTGAGGACGGGTGCCATCGCGGATAAGTACACGGTGAGTTCGGCGTGGGTGCGCCGCCTGAAGCCGCGGCGGGCGGCCACCGGCGAAGTGGCCCCTCGCCAACAGCGTCACGGATGCGTCGCCGGTTGGGTGACGTATGCCGCGCGGATCCGCGCGGCCGTGCGTCAGGCGCCCGATGCCACGTTGGCGGAATATCGGCGCCGGTTCCGCATTCCGCTGTCGAAATCGGCGCTGGCCCGAGTCTTGGTTCCTCTCGGCCTGACGCGAAAAAAAAGTCTCTTCGGGCCAGCGAACAAGACCGCCCGGACGTGAAGCGACGCCGCGACGAGTGGAAGGCCGGGCAACCCGCGCTCGATCCGAAAACGCTCGTTTTTCTCGACGAAACGTGGGCCGGCACGAACAGGGCCGCCCGCACGGCCGTTGCCCCCGAGGCGAACGGTTGGTCATGGCTGTGCCGCACGGCCACTGGAAAACGACCACCGTCGTCGTGGCGTTGCGGCTCGACGGTTTGACCGCGCCGACCGTCGTGGATGGGCCGATGACCGGCGACCTCTTCGTCGCCTACGTCGAGCAGCAACTGGTGCCGACGCTGGCGCCTAGCGACATCGTGGTGATGGACAACCTGTCGAGTCACAAACGGGCCGGCGTCAAGGCGGCCCTTGAATCCGTCGGTGCGGAGTTGCGGTTCTTGCCGCCCGACAGTCCCGACCTCAACCCGATCGAGAAAGCCTTCAGCAAGTTGAAATCGAAGCTGCGTGCGGCCAAAAAGCGAACGATCCGCACGCTCCAAAATTACCTGGGTGCCGTCCTCGACTGCTTCACGCCAGAAGAGTGCGCGAACTACTTTGAATCGTGCGGTTACCTCGACGCTACAACAACACGGGAACCGCCCTAATTCGGGGTCGGTGAACAGACAGAACGGCACCTGCCGCCTGGTTGTGACGCGGCTCCTGCCGGCGAGGTTGTCGTGTACGACTCGGAAGTCGTCGTAGGAGATGTGCGTGAAGTACGGGCTGCCCGCGCAATCTCCGACCGCCCACACGCCTGCCGCCGTTGTCTGGAGCCGCTCATTGACCCTAACATGGCCCGAGGATCGATCTCGATTCCGGCCCGTTCCAACCCGATGCCGTCGGTGTTCGGGGTGCGCCCCCCGGCCGCGAGCAGGTGCGTTCCCTCGATCACCACCTTAGCCCCGCCGCGCGTGCCGTGGAGCCGCACGCTTTCGCCCGACACGCCTTCGACGCGGGTGAGCGTCGTGCGGGTTGAGACCTCAATCCCCTCGTCCCGTAAGAGTTCCCCGACCGAGGGGGTAACATCCAGGTCTTCGCGGTGGATCAGGGTGGCGTTCCGCTCGACGATTGTGACGCGGCTCCCGAGACGGCGGAACGCCTGCGCCAGGATGACGGCGTCGTACTCCTCCGGGTTTGACACGGTGAATCCTCATGTCTGGGGGCGGGCGAGCAACGGCTACGCCTCAATGAAGGCGAGTAGGTCGGCGTTGACCACATCGGCATGCGTAGTA
>JAYSXU010000395.1:0-1493 GCA_043716965.1 Fimbriiglobus sp. | reverse complement strand
CGGCGACGTCAGTCGCCTGGGTAAAACCGACCACCCGATCGTGGCGGACCACCCAGGCGACTGACGTCGCCGGGAATTTCACTTCACAAACAGTCGGTGATGGATTTGCTCACTTGACCACGTCTTCGCCGCCGAACGGGTACCCTTCGTTCAAAACAGGTCCAAGTCCGAGTTGAGGGTCGTCGAGGTCAGCCTTCAATACCACCCGAAAGAGCCACTGTTTGATGTCGTCTGGGCGGACAAGTCCAATTGTGGTGAGGTGATCGTGAACGAGTTTCCGACGGACGGTTTCGTTCACCAAGACATCGAACTGTAGATCGGCACGGGATGCGAGGTCGCCACCTTTCGGGGTCGATGGCACCAACGGACGCCCCGCCAGCACCGCTTCAAGTGGCCCTTCGATTCCGACATAAATTGGCCGGCCACCACCAAAGCCCCCTTGGCCACCACCAAACCCACCTTGACTTCCCCCAAATTGACCAGTGTTGACGACGACTACGCCTCCAATACCCATGCCACCGTTGCCACCACCTTGACCTCCTTGGCCACCACCAAAGGCGAACCCAGGACCGAAGGCCCCGCCGCCGAACCCGCCTTTACCTCCGCCGCCCGTATTCCCGACAGCGACAACCATCGGCGGTACCGCTTTTTTCAGCGCGACCGCTTGCTTGGCGTGGTACTCCCGCAATTGCTTTTTCCGCTCATCGGCAGAAACATTGGCCAAGCCATTCACAAGTGTGGCCAACAACTTTAATTGCTGTCGGTACGGAACCGGCGTGTAAATACCGGGGAGCACGTCGTATACGGTCCCTTCCGCATCGCAAACATAAGTGGCGACGTTGCCCTGGAGCGTCCGAATTACTTTGTGGCCGTTGCCGAAGTCGATCGTGACGAGTGGTGCGGGACGGACGCTGACCCAGACGGGTTCAAACGTGGCGTCGACAAACTGCGCGACCTCGGGATCGGAGAACAACACGGTTCTCGCGAGGCGGGCGTTGGTTCAGCAAAACTGGTGGTCGAGTTGACCCATCATGTGGAAGACAAGCACCGGTTTTTTCGACATCATTGCCGCCGCGAGCGCCAACTCCGTCGTCGCGTGTCAGTGGACCTTACCCGCTTCAACTTCGGGATTCGTCGGCTTCACGCTCTCCACGACACTCGGCGTAGGGACTCCACTCGGAGTTGGGACGGCGATCGGCATGGCCATCGTTGGCTTGGGTGTTGCCAACATCCCGCCGATAAAACCCACCGCCAGCATTCCGCCCAACAGGATCAGACCGATTCCACCAAATCGACGCAACATGAAATGACTCCTCAGAAGGGATTCGCAACCGAACGTCCACACACTAAGAAACACTGTAACAAATTTACTTGCGCGCTGTTTATAACAAAGTTTGTGCGACCCCGCCCCCTCGCCGTGATTTTGAAGAACCGCTCCGCACTGGCGTCTTGAACAACAAATCCATTCCCGGCGAACCGGCGACGTCAGTCGC
>JAYSXU010000394.1:0-13452 GCA_043716965.1 Fimbriiglobus sp. | reverse complement strand
GCAACACGACCGCAACGCCGACCCCCGTCGCGCCGATGCCGCGCCTGCATAAACCGAACTGAGTGACGCACAACGTGCCGGGGGAAGTGGGCTTTCTGCTTGTCGATGGTGTGGCTATCGCGTTAGTGTAAGCACACCAATCGAAGTTTGTGTTGGTGACGTTTCGCTGGATTCGCTCTCGATTGGGATCCACACCGTCTGTGTGTAGGAGATCGAGTTATTATGCCGCCGAGTATTCTTGTCCTGTACAACGAACCGACCCTTCCGCCCGACCACCCGGACGCCGATTCCGAACACGACATCCTCTACACCGCCGACACCATCGCGCGGATTCTGCAACAAGCGGGCGTCGTCGTTGAACGACTCGGCATGACGGACAACCCGGCGGCTTTGATCGCGGGCGTGAAGGCGTCGGCGCCCGATGCCATCTTCAACCTCTACGAAGGTCTCGCGCAGTGGGGCAACACCGAGGCGTATGTATCCGGGTTGCTTGAACTGCTGCGAATCCCGTTCACAGGTTCGCCGACGCAACCGCTGTTGATGTGCCGATCCAAGCCGCTGACTAAACAATTGCTTGCCGGTGCCGGACTGCCGACGGCGCCGTTTTTTGTTGTCGAAGAAGGGCGCGTGCCGAAGTGCCCGATCAAGTGGCCCGTCATTGTGAAGCCGGGGCGTGAAGACGCGAGCGTGGGCATCGACCAAGCCAGCGTGGTGACGAACCAGAAACAACTCGAAGCGCGCGTCGAGTACATCCGCACCACTTACGGCCCGTCGGTTTTGGTCGAGCGGTTCATTCGAGGTCGGGAGTTCAACGTCGCGCTGATCGCACGGGATGGCGAACTGACCACGCTGCCGTTTTCGGAGATTCTGTTCGTCCCGCCGGACGACTCGCCGAACATGTGGCCGATCGTTTCGTTCGACGCCAAGTGGCGACCGGGCACCCGCGACTTCACCGCAACGCCGGCCAAGAACCCGGCTGACGTGACGCCGGAATTGCACCACACGGTTTCCACGTTGGCTAAGAAAGCGTTCGAGTTGGTCGGGTGTCGGGACTATGCACGTGTCGATTTTCGACTTGATGACGAAGGTGAGCCGTTCATTCTGGAAGTGAACCCGAACCCGTGTATCAGCCCGCTCGCTGGTCTGGCCGCGGGCTTGGAATCGGCGAAGATACCGTACCCCGAGTTCATCGTGGGGCTGGTGAAGGCGGCGCTATTGCGAAGCACGAAACCGGCGTTAGCCAAAGCCGTTCGCTACGTGGCAAATTCCGAATCGATCGTTGCACCACACGGCCCGATCGACAGTATCGCGGACGAACCGACCCCTTTTGATCTGCGACTTCGTCTCGCCAAACGCGGCGACTTGCCACAACTCCTCGAACTGATCGAAGCGATGGACCACCTGCCCGCCGACGATCGCAAACTCACCGCCAAGCGACTGCACGAGACGCTCACCCGAAAAGATTCCCAAGGCCGACAATGCGTGGTTCTTGCCACACGAGACACGTTGGCCGGGTTTGCTTGCTTCCAACTGACCGACGCAACCCAAGGGGCGGCGACGTTGGAAACACTTTGCGTTGCACCCACTCATCGTAAACAGGGCCACGGGCGTAGTCTGTTCAAAGCCGTGGAAGGCGCGGTCGCAATGGGCGGTGGGCGGCTACTGATGGTTCACGTTTCGAGTGGACCGATGGACGCGCCCGCCCGCCAGTTTTTACACCAAGTGGAGTTGCGAGTCATTGGCGAACTCGCCGAGTATTTCCGCGACGGCTACGCCCGGCTGACGTTTGCAAAGCCGATTGTGGCGGTCACACCAGCGCCGGTGGCCGCAGTCGAAACCAGTGTGAGCTAACTCCCGGCGAACCGGCTGCGCAAGCTGCCGGGTGGTCAGCCTCAGTCAGGTACTCGGTTTTTACCCAGGCGCCTGACGTCGCCGGTTCGCCGGGAAAGTCACCGCGGGCCGGGTGGTTGCCACTGGCAGCAGGCAGATTTACCCAGGCGACTCACGTCGCCGGTTCGCTGGGAACGATACGCAGATGTGGTGAACTGCTGTTGAAATTGGAATGGCCACGCAGCACAATCGTTGAGAAGTTAAACTCGCTCTGATCGACTTGGCCACGAACTCAGGAAAGGTCCGGCATGCCCCGTTCGCTGTCTCGCTCCTACACTTGCAAGTTCGGCGCACCCGTGATCGACTTCGTCGATAAGCGGATCTTTACGCTCACGTATTTCACCCATTGCATGGAATGCACCTTCTGCAGTGACGCCTGTTGCCAGTACGGCGCGGACACGGAGTTGCCCCGCGTGGCGGCCCTGGAGGCCCACCAACCCGAACTGGAAGCGTACCTCGGGGTGCCACGGTCCGAGTGGTTCCGCGAAGACCCGGAAGACTTCGGAGTTCTGGAAGAGACCGAATACCCCGGCGGGCATTACACCCGAACGCAAGTCGTCGATTTACCGCCGGGTCGGTCCCCGCACAACGAGTGGGCGTGCGTGTTCCTCGATCCCGTCGGACGGGGGTGCCGGATTCACCGCTTCGCCTTGGAACGCGGCATTGACGTTCACGACATCAAGCCGATGGTTTGCTTGCTGTTCCCGGTGTCGTTCAACGACCGCATTCTTTGCCCCGCCTACGAGTTCGATCTCGAAGGCGAATTGGTGTGCCAAGGCCCCGGTCCCACGCTCTACCGCAGTGCGCGACCGGACATTTTGTGGTACTTCGGCGAAGAATTTGTTGCGGAACTCGATAGCATAGAGCGAGAAGTCTTACTGACTCCGAATGACGGGCCGATCGGCGGGATGTCACTGCCAATGTGTTCATCCTAAGGGATCGAATCGGTTTTTCCGGTCGGGAAAACCGCGCCGACCGCTTGACAGTCAGTCGGTTCAGAAGAAAATCAATATCACGCTACGGACGGCGCCCCCGCCGCACCGAGTTTGTTCACGCTGAGGTACTGCCACATGTCGCAACCGCGCCGCCAACGGATTACCTTTGAAGACATCGGCGACGTGACCGTCGTCCGGTTCATTGATAAGAAAATTCTGGATGAACAAAACATCCAGATGATCGGCGACGACCTGTTCAAACTGGTCGATGAACTGGGCCGCAAGAAATTGCTCCTGGACTTCACGACCGTCGAATTCTTGTCGTCCGCCGCGCTTGGCAAGTTGATCCGCCTGCACCAACGGCTCGCCACCGGCGGTGGCAAGCTCATTCTGTGTGGCATTTCCAAGACGATTCTGGAAATCTTTGAGTTGACCAAGCTCGACAAGATGCTGAAAATTGTCAAGGACGAACAGACGGGCCTCAACTCGTTCTAAAATTGGTGGCCACCGTTGGGGGCATTGCGACGGTCTTTGCCCCTGCTATTGCGGCAGGTAGTTATGATTGCATCCCGGTTCGCCATTGAGATCACGATCCCGAGTGACCTTGCCGAAGCCCGGCGAGTTCAGGAGGAGATTGAGGTCTCGCTTCAGTCCTCGCAATACGGCGATCGGGACATTTTTTACATCAAGCTCGCACTTGAAGAAGCCCTCGTCAACGCCGTGAAACACGGCAACCAAATGGACGCGGACAAGCGGGTCTTCATCAACTACACCGTGACCGGCGACCGCTTCGACATCCAAATCATTGACGAAGGCCCCGGCTTCAACCCCGCCGATGTCCCCGACCCGACTGCCCCCGAAAACCTCGAACGCCCCTGCGGTCGCGGCCTCCTCATCATCCGCCGCTTCATGACCGACGTGACCTACCACGGCAAAGGCAACGTCGTCACCATGAGCAAGCTCCGCTCACCGCCGGAAGAGTAACCCAACTTCTTGTAGGTCGTGGTCGAGGCTTTGCGAGGCCCGACAGTGCTGGAATCTGTTGATTGCGTTCAGTCGTTGTTCACTGGTAGTTCAGTTTCGGGCCTCGTCGCAAAGCCTCCTCGACCACGACCCACAAGTCCTACCCCACTCACAACAGAAAATTGCCGAACCCATGACGCCGATGATGCAGCAGTTTCGGGAGGCGAAGGACCAGCATCCGGGGATGTTGGTGCTGTTTCGCAACGGGGATTTTTACGAACTGTTTGAAGAGGACGCGGAGTTGGGGCATCGGGTGTTGGGCATCACGCTAACCAAGCGGGACAAAGAAATCCCGATGGCGGGGTTCCCGTATCACAAGCTCGAACACTACCTGAACGTGCTGCTTCGTGCCGGGCATCGGGTGGCGGTGTGTGAGCAAATGGAGGATGCCAGCAGTGGCAAGAAGTTGATTCGCCGCGAGGTGAATCGGCTGGTCACGCCCGGCACCGTCACCGAAGACGAACTCCTCGACCCGCGTCGTCCCAATCATCTCGTCGCACTCTGTCGCGGCAAGCCCGGCATTTACGGGCTGGCATGGGCAGACCTTTCGACCGGCCTGTTTCAATGTGCCGACCTCTCGGAAAAGATGTTGCCGGACGAACTCGCCCGACTTGCAGCAGTGGAGTGTTTGTTACCCGAAGACGTCGTCGATTTGTTGATGTCCGCACTCGGCTCCAGTCCACCCCGGTCTGTCACGCCCCGCCCCGCGTGGACCTTTGACCCCTCGACCGCACTTGATGCACTTCGCAAACATTTCACGGTGGCCACGATGTCGGGCTTCGGGTTCGACGACGGCCAACCGTGCCTCGTTGCCGCCGGTGCGTTGCTCATCTATTTACACGAAACGCTGAAGGCGAGTCTGGGCCACATCCGCCGGTTACGGCCGCACCGCCCCGATACTTATCTCGTGCTGGACGAAGTCACCCGCCGCAGTTTGGAACTGACGCGAACGTTGCGGGACAACCTCCGGGAAGGGTCACTGCTGTCGTGTTTGGATCGCACGATCACGCCGATGGGCGCCCGGTTTTTGCACGACGCCTTGCTCGCCCCGCTCAACGAACGCGGCGCAATTGAAGCGCGACTCGATGCCGTTCAAGAACTGCTCAACGACCATTCGCTACGCGGCAGCATTCGGGAACTGCTCGAAACCACGTCCGACGTGCAACGGTTGACCACGCGAGTTTCCACGGCGCGGGCAACACCGAAAGATCTGGCCGCCATCGCCCGCACTTTGCGACTGTTGCCGAAGTTCAAGGCGAAACTGACGGGCCGCAAGGCGATCTTGCTGAACGAACTCGAAACCAAACTGGAACTCTGCCCCGACCTGCGGGACTTGCTGGACCGAGCATTGACGGACGACCCGCCGTACTCGGCCAAGGAAGGCGGGATCATCCTCGCCGGGTATCACAGCGAACTGGACGAACTTCGCAAGTTGGCCAAAGACGGCAAGGATTGGATCGCCCGCTATCAAGCCCAAGAGATCACCCGCACCAGCATCTCCAGCTTGAAAGTTGGCTTCACGGACGTGATGGGTTACTACATCGAAATCACGAACTCCAACGAAGCCCGCGTGCCGACGGACTACATCCATGAACGCACACTGAAGAACGCCAAGCGGTACAGCACGCCACGCTTGAAGGAGTACGAAGAGAAAGTCGTCACGGCCCAGGAACGTAGCCAAGCCCTGGAATTCGAGCTATTTTTGCAGATTCGAGATACGATCGCCGCGCAGACACACCGCCTGTTGCAAACAGCCGACGTGCTGGCGATGCTCGACTTCCTTGCCTCACTTGCCGAACTCGCAGCCAGCCGCAACTACGTCCGGCCAACGATGGTGAACGAGCCGACGTTGCACATGACCGAGGGCCGACACCCCGTTCTTGACCAGACGTTGCCGCCCGGCACATTCGTGCCGAACGACGTTCACTTTCACCCGGTCGAAGGCGTCTTCTGGCTCATCACCGGCCCGAACATGTCCGGCAAATCGACCTTCATTCGGCAAGTTGCGTTGCTGACGTTGCTAGCCCACATCGGCAGTTTCGTCCCCGCAAAGTCGGCCACCGTCGGCATCACGGACCGCATTTTCACGCGAGTCGGCGCCAGTGATGAACTGAGTCGCGGCCAATCGACGTTCATGGTCGAGATGACCGAAGCGGCCAACATCTTGAACAACGCGACCAGTCGTAGCCTCGTGATTCTGGATGAGATCGGGCGCGGGACTAGCACCTACGACGGCGTGTCGCTGGCGTGGGCCATCACGGAATACTTGCACGACACCGTCGGTTGTCGGGCGCTGTTCGCCACCCACTATCACGAACTCGCCCGGCTGGCAGTCACGTTGCCCCGGTTGCGAAATTACACCGTACAAGTTCAGGAAGTCGAGGACGACGTGATCTTCCTGCACAAAATCACAACGGGCAACGCCGACAAGAGTTACGGCATCCACGTAGCACGCCTTGCGGGGGTACCGGAGTCCGTGCTACAACGAGCCGAGCAAGTGCTGGCATCGCTGGAAGCCCCCGCCGAGATGCGCCCACCGGCCGTACAGTCGGCAACGATCATCACCCCGCCCATTGAAGACCCGACGCCGAAGGCGAAACGAATCCCGAAACCCACGCCCATCGAAGTCGATCCCCCCGAGAAACCGCGCCGCCGCATCAAAGAAGCCGCGACCAGCCCCAACCTCTTCGGCGAAACCGAGACCCACGAAACGCCGTTTTGAACTCCGTGGGTGAAAAAAAACGATTTCACCACAGAGGGCGCGGAGAGCCACAGGGAAGAAATTAACAGTATTGATTTGCTCTGTGGCTCTCCGTGCCCTCTGTGGTGAATCAGTTTTGAGAGGCCCAGAGAATTTGGTGACACACTGTCAGACTCGTCTTTTCTGCTGCACGTTGACGCAGGGTACATCCTGTTTAGAATGCTCTATATGGGACTTCAAGTTTGGAAAACTGGATAACGCGGTTCTTCCTAAACACTGAAGTATCACAACCGTGGGGTAAGTGGATCAAGCGAGGGTGGCGGAATTGGCAGACGCAACAGATTTAGGTTCTGTCGCTCGAAAGGGCGTAGGGGTTCAAGTCCCCTCCTTCGCAATGGTGTTTTGGACGATTTTGACAAACTGACTTAAACCCGTGGTACAATTTTCGCGCATTCCCCCGGTTCACAGGGGGAATACACCGATGGCCACGCTCCAGCTTCGCAATGGGACCAGCTACCGCGTTCTCTTTCGGTACGGCGGGAAGCGGTTCAACTTACCTGTTGGTCAAGTCTCCCGCAGCGACGCGGAATTGGTTGTGACTCAGGTAGTTCTCATCACTGTGAAGATGTTGTTCGACTTGGAACGTGGGGTTCTCATGCCAAACCCGCCGTCGGTAATCCGCCTCGTGTCGCGGGTTCTCGACCTGCCCGCCGACAAACTGATCGCCGCCGGGGGGCTTCAGTCCCGTGGCCGACCCGGCACTCCAGACGGCGGCGATGCGGCTTGTCCGCCACACACAGGCGCCGGAACCGCTTTCGCACCCCGAGCGGGACGCGCTTGACCGCGTTCATCGGCGCACTCGCGGAGCAGTGAACACAGGTCACAATTGAGCAACGCCCACCACTCACGATTAACCCCCCTCTTTTGAACTGTCGATCGAGTCGGTCAGATCCCAGCGTGTCTTTGTCTTCCCCGTCGCGGCATTCACTTTTGTTAACGCCGCGGCGGCGAGAACCGAGGGCCAGTTGCGTGGGCGGCGAGAGTCTCTGGCCATCCGTCAAGCCGGAGGCAAGAGACCCGAGTGGTGTTCACCTTCTTGGGTCACAAATGCGACCTCAGAAAACGAAAATACCTTCGCCGCCGAGGGACGGAAAAAAACAAAAAAACTTGAATTTCTTGAAAAGCTATTGATTTCACGACTCGCACCGACTAATCTTTGTACACCATTCAAACAGCGTAATTTCTACGTTTGTGGCCTGTCACATCAGGCTATAGCATTCTCTTGAGGATTTCTCATGAGTCGGTTACAGAAGAGTCGGGCGTTTACTCTTATTGAGTTATTGGTGGTGATTGCGATCATTGCCATTCTCATCGGGTTGTTACTGCCCGCCGTGCAGAAGGTCCGCGAGGCGGCGGCGCGGGCGAAGTGCTCCAACAACCTGAAGCAATTCGGGTTGGCGTTGCACAGCTATCATGACACTAACTTGGCCTTCCCAAAAGGCGGACAGGGCGGGTGGGGCAACAACAAGGGGAGTTGGATTCTTTACACCCTGCCGTACATCGAACAAGACAACATGTATAAGCGCGTGACCACCGTGCCGGGCTTCTTCGACCCAACTAAAAACGGGATGGACCAGGTGACGGCTGCGAATAATGCAACACCAAAGCCAGTCCCGGCAATCCTGCCGTCCGCGTTCCCGATCGCCCGGTGCCCGAGTGACGGTTACTCCACGAGCGATCCCAAGTTCAGTAACTACATCGGTTCGATGGGGCCGCAGTGTGGACCGGGTCAGTGTAGTGCCGACTTCGAGGCGAACTGTAATCGACCCGACTGGGGATACGGTAAAAGTGCGAACTACGGGGACACGACCGACTCATCCCAGGTTCGTGGTATGTTCAACCGAGGTGGGGCAGTCATAACTATGGCGAGCGTCACCGACGGGCTTTCCAACACCTTCATGGTCGGCGAGCAATTGCCCGAGTTCACCGAGGCCATGCGGAACGGACCGGATTACGGTTGGGCAGACGCTTACGGTGGTGCGGCATACGGCCGGACCAACATCCCGCTGAACTGGAAATTTTCCAAGGCGTACACCAAGGACTGGACCGGTAGCTGTTCGACCAGTTGTGTGGGGGCAAACGACATCAATTGTTCTTGGAACTGGGGTGTTTCCTGGGGGTTCAAGTCGAACCACACCGGCGGTGCCAACTTCGGGTTCGGTGACGGTTCGGTCCAGTTCATCCGTGACTCGATCGACGCGCGAACGTACAACCTGCTCGGGCATCGCAACGACGGCCAAGTCGTGACGCTGCCGTAACGATCCGTCCGCGAATTACCCAACCTGACCTTGCACCGTTCTGCTAGAGTGGTGCAAGGTTTTCACTTCGATACCTCCATCAGGCGGATCCATTTTATGCGTTTGAAAGTAGCGTTTGGCTTCGCCCTCGCAGCATCCCTGACCGTACTGGGCGGCTGTGGCGGTCCGAGTCCAGTCAAGGTGACTGGCAAAGTGACCTTGAACGGCGAGCCAGTGGAAGGAGCTAGAGTGCAATTTGTCCCCGTAATCGACACCGGGAAACAGGCGAACGGGTCAACCGGACGCGACGGGCAATTCGAGTTGACGACCCTTGTGAACAATGACGGCGCCATGCCGGGCGATTACAAGGTGGTGATTACTTATACGACGCCCGTGGAGGCCGGCCCCGGCGAGTCAACCGAAAAGGTGATGAAGCAGGCGATGGACATGCAAAACAAGGCTGCTAAGAAAAAGCCGAAGTACCTGATCCCGAATGAATACACGTCAGCCTCAACTACGCCGCGCACCGTCAAAGTCCCTACCGACGGCCCCGTGGTGATCGACATCAAGTAAGTTGATTTCAGGTTGCAAGTTACGGTCGCGGCCACGTCTGGCCGCGACCGCTAATCGGTTCACTTCACCTTGTACTGCTTCAGCGTTTCGTTGGCGGCCCAGCACACGTCCGGGTCTTTGTCCGTCTTCGCGGTCGTCCCCAGGGCGTTGAGAATTTCAGGCGTTCGTCCAATCTTACCAAGTGCCATCGCGGCGTACATGCGGACCGAGCTGTCCTCCGCGTCGTTCATCGTCGCAATCAGTTCCGGGACGGCGGCCATTGAGGCACCGCTCATTTCACCCATCAGGTACATTGCTTTGGTCCGCGTACCGATCCGCTTCATCCGGTCGGGTTGGGCGACTTGCAATTGCTGGCGGGCGATGGACAACGGGCCGGCTGCTTTTTGTTCGATCCGCCATTGGGTCTGGGCGGCCTCCAGTCGGACCATTGGGTCGCTCACGGTCGTCATCGTCAGCACGTCCGGAAGCGTGTTCGCTGCCGGCGGCCCGATACTGGCCAAGGTCTTCAGAATCCCGACCCGCATTCGGCCGTCCGTTCGTGCGAGAGCCGGTGTGAGTGCCGGGGTTCGGTTGTGACAGATTTTGGCGAGGGCAAAAACAGCCGCCTCGTGGGGACTGCCGTTGGGCGTGTCTGATTCCAAAAGGCTTTCGATTAGTGCCGGGACCGCGTCGAAAGCCGACTCCTCGTACAACCCCAAGGCCATGATCGCGGCGACTTTCGCTTGAACGAATCCGTCCTTCTTGGCCTGCGTGAGCAAGGCGTCGAGTACCGGCCGTCCGGCGGGGCGGAGTTGCCCGATCGAAGAGGCCGCTGCCGCCCGGACCGGGCCGTCCTCATCCGCTAGCAGTTTGATGAGATCCTCGCCGGCCTGGTCCACGGTTGCCATCTGCCCCAGTGCAGTGGCGGCTACGGTCCGAACTCGCGGGTCCGGGTCGGCGAGGACACTCCGAAAAGCCTCCACGGCCCCCTCCGTGCTTGGGCCCATTTCGACGAGGGTGTTTGCCGCGTCGATCCGTCGATCCGTATCGTCAGAATAACGGACCGTGTGGACCCAAAAACTTGCTGGCATCCCGTTCGCTCGTGGCTCGCCGTTCAACCGGCCGGTGACCGTGAATCGTAGAGGTGGGATGTAATAGACGAGCAGACTCGCCACTGACACAAGCAGGACAGCTACCACCAGGAACCGTCGCATTTCAACCTCCGTCGTTGCTGACAGGGTGGGAAATTCAGGAAGTGATCGACACCATCTTAACTTGACGCAAATCGGTCTGTAAGCTGAAATCACAAACGAAACGCACGATTTCATCCCAGTAGTGGTAGGCGTCATGCCCCGATTACCCCGTAATCTGTACCCACTGCTCATCTTTGTGCTGGCCCTTCTTTCAGCCGGTGTTTACATCTACCGACGGGTTTCCCCCCCGGCCCATCAACTCCTCGCGGACGGGCAGAAGTCCGTCCGGGCCGGGGACACGGCGAAGGCGGAGGGGTTGGCGGTCAGGTTGGCCGCCGCCGGGCACGCCGAACCCGCCGCGTTGCTGCGCGGCGAATCGTTGTTCCGCCGCCGGAAGTTTGAACAGGCCGAGGCCGAACTGGCAAAGGTGGACGGCGCGAGCGCGTTGTACCCCCAAGCCGCCGTCTTGTTCGCACTCTGCCGGTTGGAAGCGGGCGACGTGATAACTGCACAAGAACTGCTGCGTGGGGTGTTGGAAGACCGCCCCGATGACGTCGAGGCGCACCGGGGGTTGGCCCAAGTTTACTTCACACTCGGGGCGAACACGAAGGTCGTAGACGAACTGGAAGAGGTCGCCCGGCTGGACCCCACGGACACGCGGCCGTGGATGTACAAGGGCGGGTTCTATGCCGATGTCGGGCTGTTGATCGAGGCCGTGGACGCTTACGAACAGGCGCTGTCTCGCTCCGTGACGCCGGACCAAATTGGTCGGGCACGGCTCGGGTTGGCGGAGAGCTTGTTGAAATTCGGGCAACACACGCGGGCACTGGAGGTACTGGCCGGACTCCCGGAGACGTTCCGGACCGACCCGACCGCGATCGTCTTCAAAGCAGATGCCGTTTTGCGACAGGGAGAGGTCAAAACCGCACGCGAGTTGATCGCCCCCGTCGTGGCCGGTTCGGTGCCGAGTTCGGCAGCCCTGACGATCGCCGGGCGGGTCGAGTTCGAGGCGGGGGACTACGAGCGGGCGGTCACGTTCTTTGAACGCGCCACGGTCGCGGACGCGGCCTACCACGAAGCCCATTACCACCTCGCCCAAACGCTAAACCGGCTCGGAAAAACGGACGCGGGTGCCGTCCAACAGAAGCGGGCGGACGCGATCAAGGCCGATTTGCAACTCATGAGCCAGTTGGTGGACGGCGCCGGGATGCGCCCGTGGGACGCGGCCGTCCGTGAAAAGTTAGCGGCCGTTTCCCGGCGGCTGGGGAAAGACGACATCGCCAACAAATGGGCCAAGGCCGCGAAAATGTGCCCACCGCCGCCCAAGCGTTAATCACACTGATCGTGCTATTCTCACAACCGGATCACGCCCGTGCTTCATTGTCCCACGCGGTATTGGCAACGATTGCTAGTCTTGTTGATCCTGTCCCAAACCGGCTGCACGGGTAAGCCGGCCACGCCGACTTCGGCACCGCCGGGGCAGGCGGCAAGCGGACCGGGGTTGTTCCGGGACGTGACCGATGACAGCGGGTTGTCGGCGGTGTTCCGCAACGGCGAGGACGCCGACCGCTACACGATCTTGGAAGTCATGGGCGGCGGGTGTGCGGCGATCGACTACGACGGGGACGGGCTTCTCGACTTGTTCTTCCCGTGCGGCGGGTATTTCGACGGCCCGGACAAGAAGCAGATTCGCGGCATGGCGCCGAAGCTGTTCCGCAACCTTGGCGGGTTCAAGTTCCGGGATGTGACGGCGGAGGTCGGGTTGTCCGCGCTGGCCGACGGCCAACCGTGGTTCTACAGCCACGGCGCGGCGGCGTGCGACTACGACCGGGACGGGTGGACGGACTTGCTCATGACCGGGTACGGTCGGGTCGCGCTGTGGCACAACGAATCGGACGGCGCGGGCGGGCGGCGGTTCCGGGAGGTCACAAAAGAAGCCGGGTTGCTCGGGCCGCACTTTTGGGCGACCACTGCCGCGTGGGGGGATTTGGACGGCGACGGGTTGCCCGATTTGTACGTGTGCCACTACCTCGACTGGTCGAACGAGAACGACCCGACGTGCCCCGGTTACCGCACCAACATCGTCCGCGACGTGTGCCCGCCCCGTCAGTTCAAGTCGCGCCCGCACCTCCTGTACCGCAACCGGGGGAACGGCACGTTCGAGAACGTGACGGCAACCTCCGGCATCCGTGCGGACCGGCCCGACGGGCAATACGGCAAAGGACTGGGGTGCTTGATCGCGGACCTGGACGGGGACGGCAAGCCCGAGATTTACGTCTGCAACGACGGCGAAGATAACTTCCTCTACTTAAACCGCAGCGTGCCAGGGCAGTTGAAGTTTGAAGAACGCGGCTTGGAACTCGGTGTCGCGCGGGACTCGGCGGGCATGGCGAACGGCAGCATGGGCGTCGATGTCGGGGACGTGGACGGCTCCGGGCGGCCCGCGATTTGGGTGACGAACTATGAAAACGAGTTCCACGCCCTGTACCACCTGCGGTCCGGCAAGGGGATGTTCTTCGACTACGCCAGCCAACGGTACGGGCTGACGGCGATCGGCTCCCGGTTCGTCGGGTTCGGCACGGCGTTCGTCGATGCGGACCTGGACGGGTGGGAGGACATCGTCATCGCCAACGGGCACGTCGTGCGGCACAGCCCGACGAACAACATTCGGCAGCGCCCGATCTTGTTCCGTAACGTCCCGCAAGGCGACCGCCGACAGTTCATAGACGCGGCTACTGAGGGGGGGCCGTTCTTTGCCGAACCCCGAATCGGGCGGGGCGTCGTCGTGGCCGACCTGGATAACGACGGGCGGCCGGACTTGGTCTACTGCCACATCAACGAAACCGCACGGGTGTTGAAAA
>JAYSXU010000393.1:0-4434 GCA_043716965.1 Fimbriiglobus sp. | reverse complement strand
GCCCCGCATTGCGTAGCCCCAGTGCCAGCAACGCCCCCCGACCCCGGCTACGAATCGTCGCGTGTTGTGGCCGCAGCAGTTGGGCACGCGCCAAAAATAGCCCGCCAACCAGTAGGCAAAAGCCGCCACCAAAAAACGCCATCGATCGTTCATCCGGCTTCGATTGCAGTGGTCCAGTTGCCAACGCGACGCCACCCAACACGATCGCAACGACACCGACAACCGCCGACCAAAGCGGGCGACGAGTCGTTGCGATGGCATCTTCTGCCACTGTCGTTTCGGATCGAAGCAGCGCCGGCGCGGAGACTCGCACGAGTCCACGCAGGCTGAACCAGATCGTCAGAATTGCCACGCCAATGGTCAGGAAGAACCCGAGTGCCAGTGTCATCGGGGTGACGTGGAATTTCAGAAACTTGCCGACTTCGACATCGGGCCACAACACGGTCAGCACCTTTAACATCAACTCCGCATAGCCAACGGCTAACGCCAGACCGAGTAGCGTTCCCAACACGGCGACGGCGGTGCCTTCGATCAACAACAACCGCATCACATTTTGCGTCGAGTACCCCGTTGCCAGCAACAGCCCGACTTCTTTCGCCCGTCGTTCAATTGCCAAACGGAACAGAAGGCCGACCAACAGTAACGCTGCGAAAATCAGCAAATTGCTGAACAGCAAGAACAACATACCGAAGTCCGTGCCGCCTTTGCTGGCTTCCAGAAGCCGTTGTTTTGTCGGTTGAAATTGCAGCCCCGCCGTCTCGGGTTTGAGTTGCGTCAGCAACTTCGTGCGGAACTGGGTTTCGAGTTCCTTCAGGCTCATTCCGGCTGGCGGCGCGATGCGAATGGAAGTCACGGTCCCGAAGCGGCTAGCAAAGAGTTGTTCGCCTTTGGCTTGGGTGATGTACGCTTTGGGCGTGGTGCGGTGCTTGTCCCAGAACTCTTCGTCCCGCTTCTGAACGCGTCGCGAGTTCAACTCAAATGGCGATTCCCAATCGCCGATTTTCAACTTGTCCGTGATGCCGGGAAAGGGCGGCGTCAAGTCCGGATCGGCGGCGATGCCCGTTAATGGCAAGTAGCCTTTGAACCGGAACGTCGCCGAAGTCTCTTCAACGACCGCTTCCATTTCCGGTTTGAAGTACGTCAACGTTATCAGGTCGCCCGGCTTCAACCCCGTGAATGTAGATTGGGTCCAATCGGACAACACAATTTCATCATCGGCTAACCCGGTCACGCCGGTCGGCAGAAACGGCCCGAGTGGCGGTGCGGCAGCGAGGTTGATCGCCGCGATGACCGAGTAGGGAACGAGTTGCTTTCCAGTCCCGACATCCTTGTTCCAAATCGGCTCCGATCCGCTGCTGATCGCGTTCACCATGTAAGTCATGGTGCGTTCACTGCGGGCGTTCAGTTCCCTGGCAGCAGCTTCAATCGGGATCACTACTGCGGGGTCGAGAATCAGTTGTTCACTTTCAACGGAAAGGTACTCGCCGCGTTTCGGTGCCACGTTCACGCGGATCGACCAATCGTCGAGTGCCAATTTCTTCGCCAAGCTTTCGTTCACTTCCGCAGTCGTTCCCGACCGAGCCAGCAGTGCGTTGACACGCCCCGGTTTTTCCAAACGGGTTTGTAAATACTTCAACGGTACAAACACATTCAGCGGCGCGGCCGGGTTGGGTGAAAGGTTGAAGTCGTTGGCGGGGTGATCGGCGGAGAGAATCGTTGTGACTTCGACCCGTAGCGATGTCGTGACATCATCAATTGAACGCTTGCCGAGGAGTGACGATCGCGGCACACTCGTGAATCGCTCCACGCCAAGCTCGACTTTGTCACCCCGCTTGACGCCCAACCGTTCGGCCACGGTCGCGGACAGTGTCACGATGGGTTGCGAATCCTCTCCCACTTGCGGGCGAAGTTTGAAGGCGGCAATCCCCACATCGTTCACCCCGATCACGGTCACGCGGCCCAGGTACTTCGATTCACGCGCACTGGTTTCGCTGCGGATGGAGCCTTGCAAAATCAGCACAGGAACGACATCACCCGGCAACTGCTTCGCAATCTCTTCTCGAACAAGTCGGGTACCTAAGTACGCGGATTCGACGCCGTTGAGTTGTCGCAACGCGCGGTCACGCAAGCTACCGCGCAACGAATCCCCGATGATGAGTGCCCCCGTCAACACGGCAGCACCAATCGCCACGCCGAGGAGAACAGGCAGATTCGATTGCCAGTGATAGGTCGCACTGCGAAGCGGAAAAGTCCGGAGCGAAATCATATTGGGTGCCGTCGGTGGAGTACGGGTCACGAAAAACCGATTTCACCACAGAGGGCACAGAGAGCCACGGAGGAAAACCAAAACATGTTTTTTATTCTTCTCCGTGGCTCTCTGTGCCCTCTGTGGTGAATTCTCTTGGTCAATTGGTGTGGAGTGTGCCTTCGTTCATTTCCAGGCGCGTCGAAAAGAGCTTCGCCATGTCGGTGCTGTGGGTGACCACGATCAGGATCGTCTGTTCTTGACGGTGGAGTTCCAACAACAACTCCGCAACGGCGTTAGCGTTTTTGCGGTCGAGGTTTCCGGTCGGTTCGTCCGCTAACAACAGGGTCGGTTTTTGGATCAACGCTCGCGCCACCGCCACCCGTTGGCGTTCCCCACCGGAAAGCTCTGCCGGTCGGTGGTCCAGCCGGTTCGCCAGTCCCACGCGGTCAAGTAACTTTCGGGCATAATCTTCGGTGGTAGTTGGGTTGGCGTCGGGATCGACCAACGTGGGAATCAGCACGTTTTCCAGCACGGAACATTGCGGCAACAGGTGGTGATCCTGGAACACGAACCCGATGCGTTTGTTGCGAAACTTCGCCAAGTCGGTGTCGTTCAATGCGAACGGGTCCACACCGGCGAGTTTCACCACCCCACCAGTTGGGCGGTCCAGTGTCCCGAGGATGTGCAACAGCGTACTTTTCCCCGAACCCGACGGCCCCATGACGGCAACCGCGTCGCCGGGTTGTAGCGTCAGCGATACGCCGTTCAACACATTCAGCGACCCCGAACGAGTGAGGTAATCTTTGTGCAGGCTTTCAACGACAAGTGACATGATGGATCGCTTCAGGTGGGGTGAAACAAGTAGGGCTAGGATTCCAAAACCACTCGCATTTCCGGCGGTATTTCGACCGATTCTAACTGACGGCTGCCATTCTCTCGGCAATAAACCGCCGTCATCCGACCAATTGCAATCACGTCGGCATCGCGGGTGAAATCGTAGCGGTAGCTGATCGATTTGCGGCCGATTTTTTCGACGGTGACCGCAATTGTTAGCACGTCTTCAAACTTCGCCGGCTTTTGATAATCGCACGCTGCCGAGACACGCGGGAAGCCCACACGCCGGTCCGCATCGAGCCAAGTCACGGACAGGCCACGGGTCCGTAGGAACTCGGTTTCTGCCGCTTCCATGAAGCGAAAGAAGTTGGAGAAGTGCATGATCCCGGCCATGTCCGTATCGCCAAATTCAACGCGGCGGGTGGTGCTGAAGGTGCTTGGCATAGTTCCTGTACGCATGAACGGGCTGGTGATTCCATCATTTAGAATATGGCAACTTCGGGTGATGACACTCCGACATATCGCTTCAGGCTACGCACGGTCTCATTCGCCATGACGCGAGCCGTGTAGTGTTGATGGGTACCGATGTGCCCTTTCGCACCCAACTCGCGCCGCATCGTTGAGTCGGTCAGCAGTTGCAAAAGTTTATCGACACAATCTGCCAAGTTCCCCGGTTCAAATAACAACCCGCCACCTGTTGTCTCGATCAATTCCGGAAACGAGCCGTGTCGGGGTTGCACGACCGGGACACAGTTGGCCCACGCTTCAAAGATGTAAAGCCCCTTAGGCTCATGATAGTTCGTCGGCACGCACAGCACGTCAATCGACTGGAAAAATTGCACCTTGCTGGCGTGATCGGGGGAATCGACGTGTTCAAAGTCGTCGAGCAATCCCGCAGTTTTCAATTTCTCAACTTGCTGGTGGTAGTACGGCCGATTCTGCTCACCTAGCCACCCGGATACGCGGAGTTTCGCTTTGAGTCCCGTGGAGTTCGATCGCAATAAAATGAACGCATCGACTACGTTGTGGAAGCCTTTTTCGGGACAGATGCGGGCGAAAAAACCAACCGTTGGTACTCCTGAAGTGCGGTCTCGGATTGTCCCATCGTGCCCTTTGAGGTTGATGCCGGGGTACACGATGTCCATTTTTCGGCGATCAATTCCCAAGTATTTCGCCATTGAATCTGCATAAAACTTGCTGGTACAAATGTAACCATCCGTGGCAACATCATTGCGGCGGATTTCGTCAATACATCGCTTTCTCGCCTTGGCGGGCAGGGCGTCCAAGAAAATATCATCGCCTTGTAACGTCGTCACCACGGGCACGCCGAGTTGTTTTTTAATCGCGGGCGC
>JAYSXU010000392.1:0-1504 GCA_043716965.1 Fimbriiglobus sp. | reverse complement strand
ACCACAGAGGGCACGGAGAGCCATAGAGAAAGAAATATGAATTGTTTTGGCTTTACTCTGTGGCTCTCCGTGCCCTCTGTGGTGAATAATGCTTCGCTTTGAATCTGGAAGGACATGTGAATGTTACCGACCGCCCGACAAATCCTGACCGATCTCGTTCAACGGCCGTCCGTCAACCCGATGGGCCGCACGGACCTGTCGCCAGACATACTCTACGAATCGCGCGTCACGGGTTATCTCGAATGGCAGTTGCAGGCGTTGCGTGTGCCCTACGAACGCATCGCGGTGGCACCGGGGCGGGACAACCTCGTGGCACGATACATCCCGCTAACCCTGGCGCCGTTCACCGTGTTGTGGGAAGCGCACCAAGACACGGTACCCGTTGACGGCATGGTCATTGATCCGTTTGCGGCGAATGTCGAAGGCGAACGGCTTTATGGGCGTGGGGCGTGCGATGTGAAAGCCGGCATCACGGCGATGCTCACCGCGTTCGCGCGGTTGGTGCGGGAAAAACCGGCGGGGTCCGCTGCCGTGATCTTGGCCTTCACGGTGGACGAAGAACACACGTTTCTTGGCATTCAACACCTGATAACCTCGGGCATCAAAGCCGACTACGCGATCGTAGCCGAGCCGACGGAGTTAAACATCGTCAACACCCACAAGGGCGTGGTGCGTTGGCAGATTGAAACGACCGGCGTGGCGTGCCATAGTTCTCGACCGGAACTTGGCGTGAACGCGGTCTACCGAATGGCCAAGGTGTTGAATGGCATTGAGCAGTACGCGGAGCAACTTCGCCACGGTCGGACCGATCCGCTTCTCGGCTCTGCCACGCTCAGTGTGGGAATGATCCACGGCGGCGTCAGTCCCAACACGGTGCCGGACCATTGCCGGATTGAAATTGACCGACGGTTGTTACCGGGCGAAACTCCCGCCGAAGCCGTGGCGAGTTTGGATGCGTTTCTGCGCAACACGATCGAAGTTCCGTTCACCACACTGCCGATGAAATTCGCCTGCCCCGCCCTCAGTGCCAGTGGTTCCGAGAACCTGGTTGCGAAGTTCGGAACAGCGATCAACGCCGTCACCGGCGCGCATCAAGTGATGGCCGTTCCTTACGGCACGGATGCGTCCACGGTGGCACTGGCCGGCATTCCCGTGATCGTGTTCGGGCCAGGGGACATTGCCCAAGCGCACACCAAGGACGAATGGGTTCACGTCCCCCAGATCGACCAAGCCGCCGAAGTTCTGTACCGGTTTGCGTGCGAAAATGATGACAATTCTTGCGGCGTGACTTAGACTATCGCAGTGTCAGGGGCCGTCATGTGAACGGCGCCGCAACAACTAGGGAGGAGACATCTGTGAGTATCGTGCGTGTCGGGATGAGCGAAAACAAGGGCTACGGGGCCGGGTACGACGCCATCTTCAGTACCAAGAAAAAAGCCAAGCCCGCCGCAGTCGTGGCAGCCAAAGTCGCGGTCGCTAAGAAGCCCGCCAAGAAGAAATAAGC
>JAYSXU010000391.1:0-4451 GCA_043716965.1 Fimbriiglobus sp. | reverse complement strand
AAGGTAAGCTGGGAAAGATGTGCGGTCAAAACGACTTGAAGGAAATTTTACAATCCCACCACGAACAAGGCTCACAGCTTCCGCATGTTGATTGCAACAGGCACAATCACCGCAACCGGAGTAGTGGATAGTGGGTAGTAAGACAGAAGAATGGTTTTCTTGCTATCCACCATCCACTAACCACTCTTCGGTCTTCCTATCCACTAACCACTAACCACTACTTCATCACGCCGGTGTGCCCCTTCACATCGCCGAGCGGTTCGGCGCGGCCGCCGAGGTGCTTGGCGAGGAACTGCTCCGTGACGGCGAAGAAGTGCAGGCGGTTTTCGGGGCGTTGGAAGCCGTGGCCTTCGTCGGGGTAGACGACGTATTCCACTTCCTTGCCGTTCTTCCGCATCGCTTTGACGATCTGATCGCTCTCCGCTTGCTTGACACGTGGGTCGTTCGCACCTTGGCCGATGAGCAGCGGTTTAACGATGGAGTTGACCTTGTTGAGCGGGGAGCGGCCTTCGAGGAAGTCCTTGTCCTTTTCGATGTCGCCGACCCGTTGGTTGAACATCGCCTTCGCCGGTGCCCAGTACGGCGGGACGGTTTTTAACAGCGTGATGATGTTGCTCGGCCCAACAATATCGACGCCGCAGGCGAACACGTCCGGCGTGAAGGCCAGACCGACCAATGTGGCGTAGCCACCGTAGCTACCGCCCATGATGCCGATCTTCTTCGGGTCGGAAATGCCTTTTGCCGTGAGGAAATCAACGCCATCAAGAAGATCTTGGTGCATCTTCCCGGCCCACTCGCGGTTGCCGGCGTTTAGGAACTTTTTGCCGTAGCCGGTGCTGCCCCGGAAGTTGATTTGGAACACCGCGTAGCCCCGGTTCGCCAGCCATTGTGCTTGCGGGTTGTAACCCCAGTTGTCGCGCGCCCACGGCCCGCCGTGGACCAGCAACACGGTCGGCAGGTTCTTCGCTTCAATGCCGATCGGCTTCGTGAGGTAACCGCGAATCATCAACCCGTCTTTGGCCGGGTATTCGACCGGCTCAATTTGAGACAGCTTTGCCGTTTCCATTTTTGGGCTGTTGCTGAACAGGAACTCGGCTTTCTTCGCGGTCCGGTCGTATAGGTACCAGGTCACCGGGCCATCGTCAGTGGTGTAGGTGACGAGCCATTTCTTGTCGTCGATCGACTTGCTGTTCACGACGAAATCACCGCGACGGACCTTGGCAAGCAACTCGTAATCCGCTTTCACCGAATCGTCGAGTACCTTCCATTCGAGGCGGGCTTTCGTGAACGAAACCGCGAGCGGGATGCGTTTTACGTCATCAATCATCGCGCCGCTAATGTCGTACTCCGCGTCTTCGGCGATCGTCTCTTCCTTGCCACTGGCGACATCCAATTTGGTCAACCGCATCGCGTTGGAGCCTTGGCTGTGAATCACCCACAGCGTGTTCGGGTCGGTGCCGAAGGCCGCGATTTGGCCTTGTTCATCGGCGGTCAGGGTCTTCACGGTCTTCCAGTCTTTGCCGCCCACGTCCCGGACTTTCAGTTCATACCCGCCGTCCATTTTCACGCAGGTCACGCCACGCACCTGGAACTTTGCGTCGGTCGTGAACGCCATCGCCAAGCCGGGGTTTTCCGTATCTACCTTCTCCTCCCCCGAGTCGATCTTGATGCGGTGCATGTCGAAGAACTGCTTGTTCTTTTTGTTCAACCCGACCAGCACTTCGTTTGGGTGGTCTTTGTCCAAGTCCACGCCCTGCACCCGCACGCCCTTGAACGGCGTTAGGTCGCGGGTTTGTTTGGTTTCGAGGTTGGTCGCAAACAGGTGGAAGTTTTCATCCCCGCCCGCGTCTTGCTGGTACAGCAAATGCTTCCCGTCGAACGCCCAGTTGTACACCCGGATGCCGCGTTTGTCGTCCGCCGTCACGGCACGGTCATCGTCCTTGCCGAGGGTGCGAACCCAGACTTGCATCACGTTCTTGTCGTCGGGCCGCAGGTACGCCAGTAACTTGCCGTCCGGCGAAAGTTGCGGCCCCGCCCGCTCCGGGTTGCCGAACAGCACGTCACGCGGAATGAGCGGCGGCAACTCCGCACTCGCAAAGTGGGCGTAGCTCGCACTCAATGCGAGAGCAATCAAAAAGGGTACGATACGCATACGGTGAAATCTCCAGAAACGGACAGGCGATCGGGCCAAGTAACACGTTCACACAAGCTGTTCGCTGATTTGACCGCGTCATTTTACGCCGCTCGTCCGCGAACTGCGAGAATGCCTATCAAAACAATTTTGACGCGGACGCGAATTGCTTAAACGTCAAACCTTCAGCAATAATTGCACTACGGTGGTATGTTTGAGATGAGGTGTTTCATGAATCCAAATATCGACCCTGCTCCTGACGATCGACGTGCTACAGGCTTAGCCGCGCTCGAAGAAGAGCGGTACGCCGAAGGGTATCGACTTCTGCTCCCGTTTGCCGAGGACGGTGATGCCGAGATCCAAGGGATCCTTGGAGGCTATATGTATTGCAGTCTCCACCGCTTCGAGAGCTTTAAGGCCTTCGAGGAAATGAACGCCGGTGATGTTCCACCCCTCGACGTGCGAACAACACAAGCGGATCAGGAGCAGGCAGGCCGATACTTGACAGCCGCTTCTAACGCCGGAATCGGTCCCGCGTCGTTCAACCTCGCTAGTCTGTATGTTGGCGGTTACGGTGTCGGGTCGTGGGAGGACCGCAAAGCACGGGCCGCCGAACTTTATGCACTCGCCCACGATCAAGGATTCACAGCTTTTGGGAACATCATGCGAAGAGACGGTCCGGGGCAACCGTATCTCGATATTCTGGAAAACTATTCAACCGCGTCTGGCATACCATTCCCCGGCGAGTCAAAGCAAAACATCGAACCGTTTGATGCCTAAACCCAATTGAATACAGTCAGCGACCCTTCACCGTAACAAACTGTTTGTTGCGGGGCTTCGTAGGTAACATGATGGCGGTCACGTAGATCAGGGGGCTTTCCGATGGCATTCAGCGAATTCACACTCGATTCGGCGGTCCGCTCACTCGGCGTTACTGTGTCGGAGGCCGATCTTTTCCCGAATCTGGTCCCGGCAAATACACCCAGTTGGCTGCCCGAGTTGTTGGCCCGTGGCACGCGGTTGGCGTTGATTAGCGAGAAGTCGCGGAGCGAGTTCATCGTCGTGCCAATCCTGTTGGCCGCGAAGGAACTCTGCGGGGGACGCTTGGCGATCTTTTCGGGACAGCGGTTGGACGTGGATGCGGCACGCGGGCTGACCGGCGAGTGCGACTTCATCTTGGCCCTAGGGCCGTCGGTGCCACCGCTGCTCGCGCCGATCGCCGCAATCGTTCAAGCCAAGAAAAACGACGTCGAAGCGGGCCTGGGTCAGTGCATCGCCCAGATGGTAGCGGCACAAGATTTTAACGCCCCGGATCGCAGCAACACGACCATCCACGGTTGCGTGACCACCGGGGAAGCGTGGCAGTTTTTGCGGTTGATCGGGAATACCGTCCAACTGGACGGCCGCCGCATCTACCTAGACAATGTGGCCGGGATACTGGGTGCGATTTCTGCTATCGTGCGTGAAGCCGAGAGGCGTGTTTAATTGCCACATCGTTCACGTGAGTTGATTGCGATCACGCGCCGACTTTGAGGGCATTTTCCATTTCGCCATTCGACGGTTTGTCGCACGGTTTAGAAACGGAGCGGGCCACGGAGTTCGTTCTCCGTGGCCCGCTCCGTTTCACCCGATTCGGTCAGTCGTCTTTGCTCTCCGATTTCGGCTTCGTGCTGTCTTTGATTTCGGCGCGGTAGGCGCGGTCCGCTTCCTCAAAGCCTTCGATCGCGATGATGTCTTTCGGGGCGTTCGGGTCGAGTTCGACGAGGAGCGATTGGGTGAACTCCTTGTCATCGACGGTCAGCACGACCTTGTACATGCCGGCCTGCACTTGCCCACCGCCGACGTTGCGACCGCCGCCACCAGTACGGGGTTGGTTGCTGGTACCGGAGAGATCCCACGTCAAGCGGTGCAGCCCTTCGCCCTTGGGTGGGGCGTCGATGTTTCGTAACGTTTTCCCGGTCACGTCCAGGATCTTCACGGTCAACTTCTCGGCCTTCTTGTTGAGCATGTACTCGATCGTCGCGCCGCGGGTCGGGTTGGTGCCGACGAACTTCCGATCGGTGCTGCTGTACGGCGATTCGCCGCCAGCGCGGATGCGCCAGCGGACGGCAGGCGACGGGGCAAAGAGTGTCGCGGGGTCTTTTAGTACGGCGGCTTTCATTTGACGGAGACTGGTGATGTCCGTCACCCAAATGCTGCGACCGTGGGTGGCGATCACGAGTTCGTTGGCCACGGTAGGTTGCGCGAATTCGTGAACGGCAACCGTCGGCAGGTTGCCGCCGAGCCGGGTCCAACTTCCACCTTTGTTCGTTGAAACCCA
>JAYSXU010000040.1:0-6406 GCA_043716965.1 Fimbriiglobus sp. | reverse complement strand
TTGAACGCCCGCGCCACGATTGCTGTGCCGGAGATTGGCCGCACGCCAAACGTATCGAGCTTCAGCGTGCCTTCCGCGTGCCAGATGTCGAGCCGCACTCCCGACGTCGGGCGGGTCAGTTTTAGCATGAACGTTTCGTGGAACGACTGGTTCCAGGCGAACGCTTCCCGACCGGCCGGTCTCGGATTGGCATCGGCGGAATCAAACGTGATTTCTAGGCGCTTACGAATCGTGAACCGCTCGGCGGACGTCGCCCCGATCCGCACCTCGTACCACCCCGGCAGAAGCGGTGAATCCGACGTGAACCGCACATGGGGCGCGGTGACGCTCCAACCACACTTGGCCGTCTCCAAGCCCGTGCCGGGAATGAGTTGGTGAGACGTTAATGTGTCGATCAACGGCGTGGACGTTTCAGTCATTCGGCGGCGCTCCTTGCCGCAAGATCATCCGTGCAAAACTGACGTGGTCACATGGTGCAAGAAATGGCGGTCGGTTGTCAACCCCGAGAGGAACGGCCTGTTTACGAGAGCTGTTAGGATTAAATGAAGGAATTATGTGTTGACTGCTACAGCAAACCGGAATACCATCGGGCGGTTGTATTTGACACGGATCTCTGCATCAAAGATTGCCTTCGACTTTCGATTGGCGTCGTTGTCGTTGATGCACTGATGTTTCATGTGCGATAGTATCACTTTCTTCTTCTCTCTCGGAGTTCCTCTCATGGTCCACATCAATGAATCGCGTCGCAGTCGCGGCGGGTTTACGCTCATCGAACTGCTGGTCGTCATTGCCATCATTGCGATTCTCATTGGGTTGCTGTTACCGGCGGTGCAGAAAGTCCGCGAGGCGGCGGCGCGACTCAAGTGCCAGAACAATTTCAAGCAAATTGGTCTGGCTATGCACAACTACCAGGACACGAACGGGAAGTTACCAGCGGGTTGGGTCACGAAGTCGAGTTCGCTTGCACCAAGTCCCGGTTGGTCGTGGGGTACGTTGATTCTGCCATACGTGGAGCAAGCAAATTTGTTGGCCGCAATGAACCCCGACCTGACGACGCCTGGCGCCCCGACAATCAACGCCAACACCCAATCGACGCTATCGGTTTACACTTGCCCGTCGGACAACCGCGCGGGGCCGACGAACACCCTATTGCAAAACTACGGTCGCGGCAACTACGTCATCAACAAGGCCGTCTTGGGACCGCTTCAAGACGGGACGCCGATGTCGCTGACGATCCAAACCATTCAAGACGGGTCGAGCAACACGATCATTGCGGGCGAACGGGACTCGTTCAAAAACATCGGCGCGATCTGGGGCGTGCGGTCGAACGTGACGTCCGCCAGTTTTGAAGGCCGCGTCGGGTACAAGCTCAACGTCTCGTTCGCACCCGCGTCGCTCCCCCCGACGGGCGTCGGCTCCCCGCCGCTGGCCACGGACGATTGCCGCCGCCTGGGCTACGGCAGCCTCCACACCGGCGGCGTGAACTTCGTCTTCGGCGACGGCTCCGTGCGGTTTATCTCGAACAGCATCGAGACTAATCCGAACGATGACTTTTGTTTGTATCCGCTCCTTGCGATCACTGCAACGAGTAACAACTTCGTCTTGCAGAAGTTGCAAAACCCGTCGGACGGGTTCCCCGTCGGGAACTTCTAAGCACAGTTGGCTATATCTTACGACCGAGCGGGGCCAAGGAAACTTGGCCCTTTTTCACACCACCACTACCCCCATTCTCCGGGATCTCTCCATGAAACTAAGACTTCGTTTGTTGCCGATTTCTGCGATCGTGTTGTTGGCTTGCTGTTCGGTTCTCGTGACGGGGTGCGGGTCCGGTAGTAGCAGTGTCGAAGGAAGTGTCTCCTACGACGGCAGCCCGATTGATTCTGGTGCCGTGGTCTTCGTGCCAACCGAGAGCGGCGATAAGGCCGTCAAAATTGGCGCGCGAATTCAGGACGGCAAGTACACTTTGGATTCGACCCAAGGACTGGCCCCCGGCAAATATCTAGTCATTTTGAATTGGAACAAAAAGACGGGCCGCAAGATTCAAAACGGTGACGGGGCCGGGGTTCGTGACGAGACCAAAGAAGGCTTGCCCGCCAAGTTCAACGAAGCGACCACCCAGACCGCCGATGTCAAAAGTGGCAAGAACACGATCGACTTTGTGCTCAAGTCGCAATGAGCATTCACGACTTCAACAGCCCGTAGTTGACGAGGGTTTGTCGGACCTTGGCTTCGCTGGCGGCGTCCATTTCGCACATGGGGAGGCGGAGTTCGCCGTTGCCGCGACCGAGCAGTTTCATCGCGGTCTTGAGGGGGATGGGGTTCGTGGCCACGCTCAGCATGTCGCGGCAGAGCGGGAAGAGTTTGCGATGCCACTGCAACGCTTCGGCGTGGTTGCCGGCGGCGAAGGCTTTCACCAGGGCGATCATGTCTCGGGGCACGATGTTGCCGACCACGGACACCACACCCTTGCCGCCGATGCTCATCAGCGGCAGGGTCAGGCTGTCGTCGCCGGAGAGGATGGTTAAATCCGTCAACGCCGCGATTTGCGACGCTTGATCGAGCGACCCCGTGGCTTCCTTGATAGCCACGATCGGCGGGTAAGCGTCGGCAAGTCGGGCGATGGTTTCCGGCAGGATGTTCGACCCGGTTCGACCGGGGATGTTGTAAATCACTTGCGGCAAATCGACCGCGTCGGCGACGGCGCCGAAGTGGCGGAAGTACCCTTCCTGCGTCGGCTTGTTGTAGTACGGGCCGACTTGAAGCGTGCCGTTCGCACCAGCCGCCTTCGCCGCCTTGGTCATGCGAATCGCTTCGGACGTGCTATTGGAACCCGTCCCCGCCATCACGTTGATTCGACCGGCAGCCCGTTCACAAACGAACGCCACGACCCGTTCGTTTTCGTCGTGGGTTAGCGTTGGCGATTCCCCGGTGGTGCCGCACGGTGCGAGGCAGTGGGTGCCCTGTTCGACGTGCCAGTCCACGAGTTTGCCGAGTGCGTCCCAATTCACCGCACCACTTTGGAACGGGGTCACGATCGCAACCGTCACTCCGGCGAACATCCCGCCGCGGGTGGAACTCATAGCAACCTCAGCCGATCAGGAAACGGGACGGCACTCTTGATAAGACAGGATACAAGACCCCGATGCGGATGCCAGACCCATTCCCACGATTGCGACGCTGCGTCGCAATCGTGGGCGTTCGGGATTTGTTCCACTTGACCAATTTTACCGAAATCGCGTATGTCCCCATTAGTTTTGCCGAAACACGTGTCGGTGTTGCCGGACGAAGTGATTCGCTTGCTCGACCCGCAACCGGGGGAAACCTGGGTGGACTGCACCACCGGCATCGGGGGGCACACGCGGGCGATTGCGGAGCGGGTCGGGGCCACGGGGCGGGTGTTCGGGTTTGACCAAGATGCCGCGATGTTGGCGTTCGCGGAACCGCGACTGGCCGGGTTGCCCGTGACCCTGTTGCACGCCAACTTTGAACAAGTGGCGGAGGTTTTGACGCACCATGGCGTTACGAAAGTCGATGGGATTTTCGCCGACCTGGGGTTTTGTTCGGACCAGATGAGCGACCCGTTGCGGGGCTTCAGCTTTCAAGGTGACGGGCCGTTGGACATGCGGCTGAACCCAAGCATCGGGCAAACGGCGGCGGATCTCGTGAACACGCTGAGTGAACGAGCATTGGCGGACGTGTTTTGGGAGTACGGCGAGGAACGCAAAAGCCGTTGGGTGGCGAAGCGGATCGTCGAACGCCGCGCGCAAAAGCCGTTCGAGACGACGGCAGAACTGGCCGAGTTGGTGCGCCGCACCGTGCCGCGCAGTGGCAACATCGACCAAGCCACGCGGGTGTTTCAAGCGTTGCGGATCGCGGTGAACGACGAACTCGGGGCGTTAGAGCGATTGCTGGCCGTGGCACCGACGCTAGTGAAAGTCGGCGGGCGCGTCGGGATCATCAGCTTTCACTCGCTCGAAGACCGCCGGGTGAAAGCGGCCTTGTTCCGAACGCCCGAAGTATGGCACCCTGTCACGAAGAAGCCGGTCGAAGCCGGTGACGACGAGACCGCCCGCAACCCCCGCGCCCGCAGTGCGAAGCTACGGGTCGCCAAGCGGATCGGCGGATAAATTAGTTTTTGTATCCACCAGGGAGTTCACGGATGAATGACCCGAACGCCGTGCCGCTCGATCGGATTCCGGTTTCGACGCCGAGCATTCCGCGCTTCGGTGGCTTGCCGGAGTTGCCCGAACTTCCCGGCGAATTTGCCCCGTTGCCGCCCTACCGCACGCCCACATCGGTGACTACCGTTCCGTTCCCGTCGTCCCCGCCAAAAGTGGTCGTGGAGCCACCCAAGGCGCCGCCAAAGGTCACGGTCGAACTGCCGAAACCGATTGTGAAAACCAGTCCGCCACCAACGGTTGCTACCACGGCACCGCAACCCCGTTGGGTCCGGGAAGCGATCCAGGATTTGCTCACGCCGAATCGCAAGAAAGGTTTAGCACTCACGGTGGCAGCGGGTCTAATCGTCGGCGCGATTGCGTTAAACGCCGGGTTCTCCGGCATTGGCAGCCCAACCCGATCGAGCAACAGCTTAGTTGCCGCAACCACGCCTGAAAAACCGGCGTCGCCGAAGCTGGAAGAGCCGACACCGGACCAGATCATGAAAAAAGAGTACCCGCGCGACGACGTTTGGGGTCGGATATTTCGGGACGGCGGGAAGTGGAACGGGTCCGCGCAATTCGAGATGCCCTACATTCCGGACTCCGGCGGCATGAGTGGGCAATATGTGGCTGCCCAGCCAATCATCAATCTAGCGACGTACACAGAACCACTCGTGCCGTTGCCAGTGGTCATCCCAATGCCACCTACCGTTGGGGCATCGCCATCACCGCCGGTTATACCGGACTTGAATAAGGCACAGCCCGTTACCATACCGCCGAGTCCAGTGCTTCCACCGACGCCCATAATGCCTGTCGTGTCAGTGCCAGTCGGCCTGCCAGATATCAAGCCTTTAACCACTCCGGTGGTCCAAGGACCGTCCGCACCCGTCACTCCGGAGCCGGTGAAAATTGCTGACGTGGCCCCGCCGGCCGTGCCCAAACCGACTCCGGTCGTCACGACCCCGGTCGTTTCCGCACCAGCGGCCCTCCTCACGCCAAACGGAATGCCGAGTCCATTCACAGAAGAACCGCCGCCGACCGTCGCGCCGTCATTACCCGTACCGCAACCGCCTGCACCGTCGCTAACTGGGTTGACATTTCCCGTTCCGGTGCCGCAAGCACCTGCTCTCCAACCGATTCCGCAACCAGCGATTCGCCCGGTTACGAACTCCGAAGTCCGCACGGCGATTGATGTGGATTTGCACGAACCCAAACGAGGGGATACCTACGCCTCCATCAGCAAAATGCACTACGGGGATGACCGCTACGCCGCCGCGATTCAGGCGTTCAACAAGGGTCGTAACCTCGGGGACGGTGCGGCGATTGAACTTCCGCTGACGCAGTACCTGCGACAAAACTACCGCCAGTACATCGGCGGCACGCCACCCGTTTCCAACGACCCGGCACGGACCCCGGATTGGGCGCCGTCTGCCGGTCGCGCGGTGCCAACGCCCCGGACGTTTACGGTGAACCGTGAAGGCATGACGATGTGGGACGTGGCGGAGGACGTGTACGGCGATCGTCAAAAGTGGAAGCAGATCCAAGACGCCAACCCGCAACTCGATGCCAACGAACGCTACCGCATCGGCGATCGGTTCCGGTTGCCGCTAGACGCGCCGCAAACCGTGAAGCGGGTTCCGTAAAAACACGATCCTGACTAACCGGCTACGTATGCTGCCGAGTGACTGTCACAAGTCGGTAGTAGGTTATTACCCAGGTGCCTAACGCCGCCGGAACGCCCAAAACTAGCAGTCCTGTTCTTTGTTCCACGGCGGATATGTCGCTACTCCACACCGGCCGATGGTGATGACCTCGCATAACCAATCGCAATCAAGACCAGCAAACCAAGGCTAGCGCCTACGTAATGAATTTGATCATTGATGAGAGTAAACTGCACGAGGTCGATCTTGACCAGTAATTTATACCAAGGGTAATTCACCGACAGATAAAAGTGAGTCGGGAAGGCCAAGAATGTCAACGAAGCCAGAAGTGCCAGAAGAGTAAACACTACAGAGCGCCGACCGAGGACTGCGATAACCGCCCAATTTGCATGTAACTCGATTGCTAAGAGTAACCACAATTGAGAATCGCTGTCCATCGTTTTCAACGATATCAATGGTGGGATCGACCAGCGAAACCAACAATAGTAGGACTTACGCAGTGCAACTGGGTTTGCTGGAGGATTGCCGATTCCAATCTAAAAACGCGGAGGATCACGAAAGTACGAAAACACGAAAAAAACCCCG
>JAYSXU010000390.1:0-1505 GCA_043716965.1 Fimbriiglobus sp. | reverse complement strand
GGCTTCGCGTCGGGTTGCTTGGCCCCGCCTTGGGGGCGTGTGGCTTTCAATTCCGTCGCCGCCCGCACGCGGGCGTCCAGTGCCACTTCTTCGCCGGGTTCAAGTCCCGTCAGCACCTGAATGTACTGCTCGTTACTGTCGCCAAGTGTCACTTCACGGCGTTCAATCCCGCCCGACGTGACCACGTAACAGACCGAACTGCTGTCGTACTCTGCAACGGCTTGCACGGGGACCGAAATCGCGTCTTGGATGGTGTTGATGAGGATCTTCACTTCTGCCGTCATGCCGGGTTTCAGGCCGGCGTCCTTCGGGAGGTCGTCAATCGAGACTTCGGTTTCGTACTGCTTTACGCCGCCGCCGCGCCAGCCGTCGGATTGGGGGAGCGTGCCGATCTTCAGGACTTTGCCGTTCAACACTTGGTTGGGCAAGGCGTCAATTTGCATGGTCGCCGTGTTGTCCGTTTTCACTTTCTTGACGATCGACTCGTGGACCTTCATTTTGACGCGCATCTTCGACAAGTCCGGCAGCGTGAAGATGGGTTGTCGGTAATAGAGTTGGCCACCGGGCCGGATCCGCGCGGATTCATCCCAATACCGCGCGTTGTAGTAGACCACGATCCCCGCCGAGGGGGCTTTGATGACGCACTGCTCAATCTGCTTGCGGACCCTGGCGAGTTGTTTCTTTTCGATCTCGTCAGTTCGCTTTGCCGTTTTCAGGTCGTCTTCGACTTTCCGAACCGCCGTGGCCTGGGTCTGCTTGGTGCGTTCGAGTTCAATCTTCGCTTCATCGGCTTTGGACTTCAATTCCGTCATATTTTTCTTGCGGGTGAACGTCTGCATGACGAAGAGATCGGCTTCCGAACTGGTCACGTTCAGTTTGCGTTGCTGGACGGTCAGTTCTTTCGTGCGAACTTGGTTGAGTTGTGCGAACCCTTTTTTGACCAGCCCTTGTGTGAACTCCAAATCGTCCTCGGCTTCTTTCAGCTCTTTTCGTGCGAGTTCCAGTAGGCCCTTCAGCTTGTCGTGGTCACGGGTGTAGTTCCCCTTCGGATCGTTGAACGACTCAAATTCGATGTCTGCCAAAGTCAGGGCGAGTTTGGCCTTGGAGATTTCACTTTTTTCTTTGTTCTTGGCCAGGGAAAGCTCGCTCGTGCTGTTGTTCACTTTATTCTCGGCCGTTTCACATTTGATCTCCTGGTCGGAGATCAGTTTCGTGAGGGCGTCGGTGTCGATCTTTGCGACTTCACCATCCTTCTCGACGCGCGTGCCTTCGGCGACGATCGAGACCAGCTTCCCACCGCCTTCCAACTCACAGTTCACTTGGACCGGGTTGATGCTCTCCAGTTCGCCCCGGTCCGTGACGGTGATCTTGAGTTCGCCTCGGACGACGGTCGCCGTGAGGGGGTTTTTCCCGGTGGGGTCGCCGCCGACCCAGCGTTGCCCGATCCACAGCACGCCAATGGCCGCCGCGATAATTGCGGCGATTTTCAGGATGCGTTTCAACCA
>JAYSXU010000389.1:0-4454 GCA_043716965.1 Fimbriiglobus sp. | reverse complement strand
CGGGCTTCGACGGCTTTCGTCGTGTCGATCGCAATGGCGGCGGCGCGTTTCATTGCCGCCGGGTCGCGGAAGCTGATGGCGAGTTTGTTCGTCAACGTCACCAATCGCGGTTCCCCACCACGGGCGATTTCGTCCTGCAACATCGCCCAGCTTTCGGGCGGCGTGACGGTTTGCTTGTCGAGCGCAATTACCAAACCATCGAGCGCCTTCTCGCGGCTGTTCGCGTCCTTCAAGCCCGCGATGAACTTTACGCACAACGCCAAGTCGGCGGCGTTCCCGGTGGCCACCAACCGCCGCATCACCTTCGGCACGATTTGATCGCGGACGAAGATGTTGTCTGGTGCTTGTTCCGCGAGCCACGCCAATTCCTTCTCCACGGTCTTTGCCGCACTCTGTTTGGCAATCACCTTCTCGTAAGCCTGCCACGTGAGGTGCGGAATGAGCGGGTCGTTCGAGTCTTCTTTGCGCGCCATCAGGGCGTGAACCAGCGGGGTCACGTCATTGCTAACGGCGAGGCGAATGGCGGCAGACGCCAGTTCGCGGCGCCCTTCCGCAGCCGGTTCGGATTCGACTTCCTTGGTCAGTCGAGCAATCAGTCCGGGTTGAACACCTTCGACGTTGGACAGCACCCGGTAGATGTAGGCACGGCCCTCGGAAACACCTTTTGAGTTCGGCAAAAATTGATCCAACAAGGTCGAGACTTCCTTGGGCGACGGCGAACTGTTGACACTGGTTAACGCCATCATGAGTGTCAAGAATTGGTCCGGGTTGTTGATGTTGGTGCCCGCGTTTCCCGTGCCTTCGGACGTGAGCCGCAACGCCGTGCGGCGCTCCCACGGGTCTTTAGCGAACACGGCGGCTTCCAACAACTGTTGCCGAGACCGCTTCCCCAAGTCTTCCGGCTTCTTCGCCACGCGGCCCTTCACGTTGATGCGGTACACCCGCCCGCGTTCGTAGTCCCACTCGTCGGCCTTGGCTTGGTGGCAGGGCATCTGGTCGTGCCAATCAATCAAGTAGATGTCGCCGTTCGGCCCCCACTTCAGGTTGATCGGGCGGACGTTCTTATCCCCGCTCACTAGGAAGTCGTCGCCGCGCGACGCGGTGTAGCTGCTGCCGTTCGGCTTCAGGATGTTTTGCTTCAGGCTACAGCCGTGGATGCTGCCGAAGATCACGCTGTTGCGGTACTTTTCCGGGATGTGCGGGGCGTCGAGCGAGATGAGGCCCGCGTGCGCCCAGCCGCTTTCCTTGTGGAAGGTGTGGTCGGAGATTTCGTTGATGAAGCCGTAGCTGTACGGGTTGAAACTCCCGCCCGCTTGCCGCTTGTAAACCCCGCCCGGCACCATGTGGTACAGGTGCGGGATGACGCAGCACGCCAGGATGAACTGGCCGTCCGTGTTCCGCCAATCCATGCCCCACGGGTTCGACGTGCCTTCGGCGAAAATCTCGAACTTCTTGGTCTTCGGGTGCAACCGCCACACGGCGGCGTTCATGCGGGTCTCGGGGCCGTCGAGTGGCTTGACCGTCGATTGCGTGAAGATGCCTTGCATCCCGTAAAGCCAGCCGTCCGGCCCCCACTGGAAGGTGTTCAGCGTCTCGTGCGTGTCCTGGCTGCCAAAGCCTTTTAGCACAGTCTCGAACTTCACCGGCTTGTCGTCCTTTGCTTCGATGAACCACAAGTACGGCGGCGCCCCGACCCACACCCCGCCGTGCCCGACCTCCAACCCGGTCGCCAAGTCGAACGCCCCCAGGCCCGCTTTGGCGCGTTCTTCCGGAACGGGGAAGTCCTTCCCCTCAGCGAACACCGTGCGTTTATCGCACACGCCATCGCCGTCGGTATCTTCGAGGATCACAATGCGATCACGCGGTGCCTTCCCCTTCGGCGTGCGGCTGGGGTATTCAAAACATTCGAGGCACCACACCCGGCCTTTTTCGTCGATCGAGAACGCAACCGGGTTGATGACTTGGGGTTCACCGGCAAACAGCTTGATCTCGAACTCCGGCGCAATCTTAAACTTCGCCACCGTCTCCGCCGGCGTTAGATACGGTTGCCCGGACCCCTTACGGTTGTCGAAGCCGAACTCTTTTTGTGCAAAAAGAGGAGTCGAAGAAAACAGAACAAGAAGTGACACAAGGCCGGGAGAGAGCCAACGCATGGGGTGATCCTTTCAGAGAGAAAGCAATGCCACGATAGTAGTTGATGCCACCGCAAAACGCCACACGAAGCCGTGCGATCGGGTGCCCTACTGTCTTATTCCCGGCGAACCGGCGACGTTAGTCGCTGGGTGGTCTGCCACAGCCGGGTAGTAGGTTTTTACCCGGCGACTAATGTCGCCGGTTCGTAGGGAAGGGAGTACTACATCACGGAATCGTCAGGCAAACGGGACTGGATGGCCGTGAAAAACGGGGTGTTGTTATTTTGTGGTTTCCGCTAATTTCAACGGTATGAAACATCCACGATTGCTGATTACGCTCGGCGACATTGCGGGGATTGGCCCGGAGATTGTTGCCAAGGCGTGGCCGAAGTTGTTCGACTTGGCCCGCCCGATTGTCATCGGCGACCCGGTGGCCATGCGGCAGGCGTTGAAGTTGGTCGGTTCGCCGGTGACGATGCAACGCATCCTGGATTTGAACGACGCGACGCCGGACATCGACACCCTGCCGCTGCTACACGCCACGACCCGCGATCTGTCCGGGGTGAAGCCGGGGGTGATTTCGGCGGAGGCCGGTGGGGCGGCGTATGACTTCCTGGTGAAGGCAATTGAACTAACGCAAGCCGGGCAAGCTGCCGGCATCGTGACGTGTCCGTTGCACAAAGAAGGGCTGCACGCCGCCGGTGTTGACTACCCCGGCCACACGGAAATTCTCGCCGCCAAGACCGGCGTGAAGACCCACGCGATGCTGCTTTACGACGACACGTTGCCCCTCGCGGTGGCCCACGTGACCTTGCACATGGCCCTACGGGAAACGTTCGCGCTCATCACGGTTCAAAGCGTGCTGGAGAAAATCCGCCTGCTTCACGAACTGTTGCCGAAGCTCACCGGGCGCCCGGCGCGAATTGGCGTGGCCGCGTTGAACCCGCACTCTAGCGACGGCGGGTTGTTCGGACGGGAGGAAGAAACGATCATCGCCCCGGCCGTCGAAGCCGCGAATGCGGAGGGCATCAACGCCGCCGGGCCGTGGCCCGCCGACGCGATTTTCCTACCGCACAACCGCATCAAGTTCGACGGTATCGTGACGATGTACCACGACCAAGGGCACATCGCCATGAAACTCCTGGGCGGTCGCCGCGCCGTGAACATCACCGCCGGCATACCGATCGTCCGCACCAGCGTCGCCCACGGCACCGCCTACGACATCGCCGGCCAAGGGTTAGCCGACGAATCCAGCCTAATCGCCGCTGTGCGGGTTGCTGCGAAATTGTCACTCGGAAAGTCGATTTGACGCCTGAAAGGGATTACTGTCAGAAACCGCACCCGCCCCGTTGGTCCGTTACACCAGGTGGTCCGTCACTTTTCGAGGTTGAAGTCGAGGGAGTTCATTCCCGGCCTCAACTCGGCCGTCAGAACTGACTCGGAGTGGTACTTCTTGGGAAGTGCTTCGGCGAATATGTCGGGCGATTGGCCGTACCCGGCGTCCTTGTTCTTTTCGCCGGTCGCCTTGCCCCAACGGAACTCCACCCGGTACTTGCCGGGTTTGAGGCCGGCTTCGGGGTACACGCGGTAGACGCCGTCCGTGATCGCACCGCCGCCGCTCGTGCGCACGTCGCTGTCGGGCGCCGGCACGAAGGAGGCGACCCCCGCCAAGACCGGCTCCCCGTCATACGTGACGGCCCCTTGCACTTCGACCGGAAGAGGTGGCTCGACGACGCACCCGGCCAGCAAAATGGGAAGGCACAACGAGACGACCGCCACGCCGATGAAGCAAAACCTGTTCACGTTGCCCTCCGGTCATCACCGTTAAAAGTTCATGCCCGAGAAATGTTCGTTGACTAAGTCGCCGGTCAGGGGAAGAGAAGCGGGCGGCGGCACAGCGCCGCCCGTTCCGTGGTGTTAATTTCTAATTCGCAGTTTCGCCGAGGCCCAGTTTTTTGAGGAGTGCTCGGGCTTTCGCGGCGGGACTTCCCTTCGTCGTTTTGAGATCCTCCAGCCCGGCTTTCAGGATTTCGGCCTTGGCCGGGTTCACCCTGCGGACGTCTTCGATCATGAACTCGAAACTCGTCACTTCACTGGCAAGGGGTTGACCGTTGACGTAGTTCAAGAGGGTTGCCTTGACTTGAACCATCGGGTCTTGTTTTGTGACCGCGATCGTCTCTTCCTTGACCGGGCCGCCACACCCGGTGGTAAGCCCGGCTAGAATCATCGCCGCAATCAATCCGTGCTGTTTCCGGAGCATGTTCCATCCTTAAGCGGTTGTGTTCCGCAGACGTTCGGACCGACAGTCTGCGGGGGAGATTG
>JAYSXU010000388.1:0-4462 GCA_043716965.1 Fimbriiglobus sp. | reverse complement strand
TCCACTTCGTGGACATCCTTCAACAAATGGGCTGTCGTGTTGAAGAATCGGGCGCTGCGATTACGGTTCACGGCAGTTCACTTCACGGCGTCGATGTGGACATGAACGCGATCAGTGACACCGTGATGACACTCGCCGCAGTCGCCTGCTTCGCCGCCGGCCCGACGCGGATTCGCAATGTGGCGCACATCCGCCACAAGGAGACGGATCGCATTGCCGCACTCGCCACCGAACTACGTAAATTGGGTGCGGGTGTGGACGAATACGACGATGGCTTGCAAATCACCCCGCGACAACTGACGGGGTGTACGGTCGATACGTACAACGACCACCGCATGGCCATGAGCTTGGCACTGATTGGGCTGAAGGTGCCGGGCGTGGTGGTGAACAATCCGGGGTGCGTGGCGAAGACGTATCCGGGGTTCTGGGAGGATTTGAAGAAAGCCCAGTGATGAAGAAAGCCCACGGACGATCGTCAGTGGGCTTTCGGGGGTTATTTCTTTTCGGCTTTGGGTTTCGGTGGTGCTTTCTTCTTCGGCTCTTTGGCTTCTTTCGGCGCCTTGGCTTCGGCCTTTGGCTTTGCGGGTGCTGCCGTTGCGGACTTCAAGGAGGCTTCCGTCCAGGATGGCGTCAGCCGCTTGATCTTGGCGAGGATCAGTGTCCGGGCTTCGCCGGTCGCGGTTTCGAGTTTCGCCTTCCACTTGTGCATTTTCTTTTTGCGGTGGTAACGCCGTCTCAGTTCCATCTGCCGATCAATCATGACTTGCTCCACGGATAATTGCTGTTCACAACCATAAGACAAGCATATCTGGAGTGAGGATTTCCGACAACCCACACCCTTCGGGATAGTGAAGTGCCGGCGTGTGAGGGTGGAGAGTTGCAATGGGCATACTGAATTGGCTTCGCCGAAACTTGCTGTCCGACCGTGACGAGGACTATTTCCCCGATTGTCAGTTGTTTCTCGACGATCAGAACGCATTGCTTGAAGCCTTTCATCAAGCGGCGATTGCGGCAGCGAAGCCGCGCGGGTTGCGTTGGGTCTCGGTGACTTCAGAAGGTGAACCCGTTTTCGCAGTGAACCAGCTAGATGATCTCTTGTTCGCATTCTGGCCGGTCACGGTAATGTTTGTACCGTTGGCGGGGTCAGACATGGAAGATGTCCCGCAGGCCACGGGACCGCGCGGGGCGCTTGCCACGTTTGCATTTCGTCGCGGACGATGGCAAACAGTCGGGCACGCAATTTTCAACCATACGGTCGAGCAAATTAACCAGGACAACTGGTGGAAACGCATCGACTTTAATCCACATCGAACAGCATAATGGTGCCGGTGTCGCCGCCGACGGCGAGGCGGAGGCTGTCGGGGCTGAAGGCGAGCGTGATGACTTTGCCGATCGGCCAGACGTAGCACGCCCGTTCGGTTCCGGTGTTCGCGTCCCAGAAGCGCACGGTGCCATCCCAACTTCCGGTGGCCAACACGTGGCCATCGGGGCTGAAGGCGATGCTCGTGACCGCGCCTTTGTGGCCGATTAACTGGACTCGTTCTTGGCGGGTTGGTAAGTGGAATAGTTTGCCGCTCCATTCGACTGCGACGGCCAGCCATTCGCCGTCGGGGTGCAAGGAAAGGCTCGTGGCGTTGTGCGGCAGGTTGAACCGGATCGGTTCTGGCTTGCCGATGTCCCAGACCGCGATTTTGCGGCCCCACTCGGCCCACGCCACCAATCGCTTGGTCGGCAACACGCTGATAGCCCGCACACCTTGGCCCGCGCGAAATTGCGGCTCGCGGTACCGTTGGGTTGTCATGTCCCACAGCATCAGCATTCCCGAATCAGGCTTCACTCGATCACCGGCGCCGACGACGAGGAGTTCAGGTGTCAGAAATCGGAGTGCCGTGACACTGGTGGGCTTGCCGGTGGGGTTAAAAATGGCGAACGTGCCGTCGGCCCGCTCGCGTCGGCCCAGCCACCCCATGCCGCCACCGACCACAAACGCGAGACCTTCGGGGTGAAATTCGATGGCATTGATGGAGGTCGTCAACTCCGGATCGGTCGGCAATTCTTCGGGAATCTCCGTGCCGTTCCAGATCCCGACCATGCCGCTTTTCGTGCCGCTTGCCAGGCGTTGGCCGTCCGGCGAAAACGCGAGCGCCGTCACGGGTGAACTGTGGCCTTCCAACAACAACATGGCGTCATCCGTGATTCGGAAACCGGGTCTGCTAGAATTGTATGCGTCTCGCGTCGCGGATTTCTCACGGGTTTGATTATGTCAGTCGAAGTGCAGTGGACCGACGCCGACCCGGAGACGGGCGAGAAGCGATTTGTTTCCGTGGAGCGGTTCGCCGGGAAGTGGACGTTCAAAGTGCGGTACCGTCGCCGCGAGAATTGGACGACGCCCGCACACGTCAGCCGGGACATGTGGGAAACGCTTCTCGATGCCTTGGAACGCCGGTACCCGCGCCGCGAAGGGATCACGGACGTGGACCTGATCGGCGTGAAGAAAATCCTCGGCGAACACAAAGACCCGCCCACCTTCGATCGTGACGTTGCCGAATGAATCTCACGCAGAGGCGCAGTGACGCAGAGTTTGAATCCAATTCTGATACTCTGCGTCTCTGCGCCTCTGCGTGAGAATATTCTTCCCGATTGGATTCGCAACAATGCCCGTGTCACCCACCCTGGCGACGCTGGGGTACATCTTCTCCCCGGACCGCACCCAAGTGTTGATGATCCACCGCAACGCCCGACCGGACGACGCGCACTTCGGGAAGTTCAACGGCATTGGTGGTAAAGTCGAACGGGACGAAGACATCGTCACCAGCTTTCGGCGTGAGGTGCGTGAAGAAGCCGGGATCGAGTGCGATGAGTTGCATTTGGCCGGAACAATTAGTTGGCCGGGATTTGGCCGGGACGGCGGCGACTGGTTCGGGTTCCTGTTCCGTGTGACCCAGTTTTCTGGCACGATCTTAAAATCGAACCCCGAGGGCGAACTCCACTGGGTTCCTGTTGCGGACGTCATGAACCTTCCGATGTGGGACGGGGATCATTACTTTCTGCCGATGATTTTCAACTTGTCCGCACCCACCTTTCATGGCTTGATGCCTTACCAGAATGGCCACCCCGTCAGTTGGACTTTCACCAGTTTGCCACGCTGAAACGACAGGCTTCATCCTGTGTGCTATGGTTGATTAACGCCATGCCCAGAGTTGATGGCCCGATTGGTGGTCCCCGATGAAATGTCCTACTGTGGCTGACCGCGCCTGCGGCCCTGTCAGGAGGCTCGACTTGCCTCGTATACCGTCCCAACGCTCCGCACGGTTTCTAGCCGCGCTGCCGTTTTTACCCGAAGCCGGTGCGGTGCCGTTCCCTGGCTACCGACTCTTGCGGTTACGGGGGCGTGGCGGCTTTGCCACGGTGTGGGAAGCGACTTCACCCTCTGGCGAACTGGTCGCGTTGAAGTTCATGTCCAGTGCCACGCAAGGCACGCAGGGCACGACGTCACGGGAATTACGGTCCCTCCAAGCGGTGCAATCGCTGAGCCACCCGAGCCTGTTGCGGATTCGCCAAGTCTGGTCGCTACCGGGGTGCATCGTGATTGCGATGGACCTGGCGGAAGCGTCGATGTTGGATTTGTTGGAACTGTACGTCGATGAGTTCGCCCGGATGATCGAGATCGAACGGCTCTGCCATTACATGTACCAAATCGCGGTCGGCCTCGATTTCTTGAACGCACGCCGGCACCGAATCGACGGGCGATTGGTCGGACTACAGCACGGTGACATTAAGCCGAACAACATCTTGCTACGCGGCGAAGAAGCTCAACTCGCCGACTACGGGCTGGCAACCCCCATGTCGGGTTCGACGACCCCGTGCCCGCGGCACGGGACGGCGGAATACTGTGCGCCCGAAGTGTTCCACGGCAACCTGTCCGACCGCAGCGACCAGTTCAGCTTCGCCGTCACGTACCACGTCTTGCGCACCGGCTGTTTCCCGTACCCGGCGCCGCCGACCGAACGCGAGCAGCTACGGAATTACACCCGGCCCGAGGCGCAACTCAGCTCGTTACCCGCCAACGAACGAACCATCCTCAGCCGCGCGCTGAACCCGATTCCGCAAGACCGGTTCGTGAACTGCGTGGAGATGATGAACTGCCTGCTGACAGTCAACAACTTGCAAGTCATCCGAACGGATGACGAGGGGCAGAATTTCAAAGTCGTCCCGGTCTCACCCTCCCAGTCGAGGCGATTTCAGTAACGCGGATTCGTCACCACGAATCACACGAATCCGACGAATAAGATTTGAGACCCAACGAGTTTGATCGCAGGCCAATTGGACTTCAACACCAATACAAACTGTTCCGAGTGATCCTGATTGCCTCCGTCTGATTTGTCCTATTCGTCTGATTCGAGTAATTCGTGGTTCAATTCATTTTCTCTGAGACACAATTTCATGCTCAAGCCGTTCTTCA
>JAYSXU010000387.1:0-4462 GCA_043716965.1 Fimbriiglobus sp. | reverse complement strand
CGATTGGGACCATTCCGCGCGATGTCCCACCCGGAAATCGGGAGCGGGTGGTCGGACGCGGCGGCGCGAATGTTTAAGTCTGTTAACCCGTCGGGATGGTCTAAACCGTCGCCGACGAAGGCCGGAGTTGCCAAGTACCGCACGCACCGCCCGCTGCTCGGGACCGTCGGCCACGCCACGGCGCCGACCGTATCGGCCCGCACGTACTTGCCCTCGCCGCCGAACGGGATGGCACGCGCGGTCCAACTCGGGGCATTCGGGTTGGCGGATATTTCGGCATACAGACCTAACCGAGCCTTGGCACCACCATGAGGCAATGCCTTGGGGTTCAAGCTCAGCAAGCGGATGCCGTAGATTTCGCTTTTTTTGGTCGTGAACGTTTGCGGATCAATCACGATGCCGGTGCGGTTGTCGAAGTCGTACAGATCGTCGGGGCGATATCACTGCGAATCGCTCGGCACACCACCCTGAAGGTATGCGACTATGCCGGCCAAAGTCAGGAATCCCTCCGGGGTCTTGGCATCCAGAGCATCCTTCCGCCACAACGGCAAACGCTGCGGATCAGTCCATCCTGGCACATTCGATTGGGGGCGTGATCGGTCCCATTTCCCCTCGCCTGGTTCCCCTTCCCGGACCAAGTTTTGTGGCACCTTCAACAACGGTTCGACGCGCCCGTCGGAATAGTGCCACGCCAACCACGGACCACGGAAGCCGTTGAGAATGGCCCTGTCTCCCAGGGCCGTCCGCGCGTCCTGGTTTTTTCTTCGCTCAGCAGCGAATTTACGAAACTGTTCGGCAGTGTACCCTTGGTCAACGAGCATGGCGGTGCGAATGGCACCGGCCAGCGTCTGCGGGTTCGGCAACCCACCCGAGACGCGGTTCGTGGCGTCGAATGGGCGACCGTCGCGGAAGAACAGCGTATCGAGCGGGTCGAGCTTCAACCCGATCCAACGGCGAGTCATGGTTAATCCTTTCCGCGTGCAAGGAACGATGCCGATTGGCAAAGTGTAATGAAGCCGTGTAAGCCCGGTTCGTTCTTGTGGTACGTGCCCGGTGGATTGAGTTTGGACTTTCGCTCTTCGGTCATCCACGCCGTGTATTCGAAATACAGTTGCTCGACGCGCTGCGAAAAGTCGTCATCGGCCTTGGCACCGTCTCGGCGGTCGAGCAAGCGGCGGACCTCTTTCTTGATGGCCGTGTCGCTCCCCAGCCCGCACAGCGTCGTCGGAGTCGGTCGCCGCTGTTGTCCGGCGAGAGGATTTCGGCACCCTCCCCTCGGCCTTCTTCATGGCCGTGATCGTCAGCCAACTCAGGATGAAGCTCCCGGTCCATAGGTCACGCACCGTGCGGGCCGATTCGATGAACGACTGGACCGGCCCGAGTTGGAAGGTGAAGTATTCGGTCCGGGCGGCGGTCATGGCGGCTCTCGTGGGCGGTGGATACACAACTCTAACGACTGGGGGCGGCGGCGGATTTCAAGAAACTGTCGAATCGAGGAAAACCAACCGCCACGTAGAGCAGCAACACGTTTTTGGGACCGAGTGCTTCCGCGACTAAACACGTCACCTCCGGGTTCCCGCTGACGATCGTGACCAAGTGCGTCATGGGACCGCCATCCGGAACGGACCGGCGGCACTTGCGGAGAATCGTCGGGTCCAGGTGCGTCCAATAAAAGTCGCGCTCGAAATCGGGCCGCCGCTGGTCCGACTTCGGGTGGCGGAGGTGGTACTGAACGCACCGCTCGAACGCAACGGCTGTTGCGTCGGTATCGACCGCGTCATCCGTGAGAACGGGAGCGACCGGCACGGCGTCCAACCGAGCCGTGTAGTCGTTGAGCGCATCCCGGACCTTCACGGTATTTATCCGGATGCCGATGATGCTCAGGTTTGGTAAGGACGGGACTGTGTGAAACTGATCCGTTGGGACATAGAACTCCGTCGCCCCGCGCGCCGCAGCAAACTCAGCTTTTTCGAGCAAGCTACCAACCTCGTCAATCCCGCCGTTCGGCTTCCACGCCGCCGACGCCCAGACAGTCCGGTCGGGCGTGCCACCATCAATCGCGACGATCAATCCCGCCGCAAGCGCTGCCCAACCCGACGGCGGGGCAAGTACGTCGTCCAGTCCGGACAGGTCCACATCTTGCGTCCCGCCGAAATTCGGGCGCAAGCCCCAGTTCTGCTGCTCGCCGAGTTCCGAATTGGATTCGGCGTAAACGGCCGCTCGCGCCCGGTCGGCCTCGGCCCGAAGTGTGGCGGAAAGGTGCCGGTGGTCGCCGCCACGCCGCCAGACGAACGGCAGGACGAAGACCGGCTTCAGGCCCGGCCAACTATCCTCGGGCTTCACGAATACGACCCAGCACGACCCCGGCTCTTCGGATAGCACCAGCCGAATTGCTTACAGCTTGTCAAAGCATCTTCAACATTCATTCCGGCAGGGTCGTCGCGACAGTACCGATCGAGCGTCGCGCGTGTCGGTTTTAGTGGTGTCATTGTTCGATCTCCCATTCCCAAGCAACACCGCCCACATAAGTGCGGACCAGCTCGGCTTTATGAATTTCTACATACGAGGGGCGGTTGCCCGTTTCGGTTAGAAACTCGGTGACTTTGCCTTGGTGCCGAATCTGACCAACGAGTGGGCCGAATGATGCGAATTGGTCGTGCAATTCTTGTGCGGTCTCGTTGTCCACCGATCGAACGAACCGCAACACTAGCGGTTGCTGGCGGGCTTCAGACGTGGAGTCCGCGGGAAGGTCGAGCTTTGCCAAATACCGGCCGGACAGGTCGCGGAAGACCCAGGTCGCGCCGAACGCGGACCCCGTCTGGCCCTTCGCGGCTAGAGTTGGCGGTGCGAATTCCGGGGCGACCGCCGCGCCTTATCTCGTCGCCAACTCATTCGGCACGGCGGCTTCCCCGAAAAGCCGCTCGGCCGCAGCAATGACCTCCTCACCGAGCCACCACGGAAACAGGTCGCGGTACTCGCCCGTTGCTGCAAATCTCTCACGAACAGCAAACGGCGGAGCCGATTTTGTTCTCGGTTCCAAATGACTACGACACGATTCGCCTTCCATCCCAGCGCCCTCGCCAACGGCTCGTTCCGCAGCGAACTCGGCTCATACGGATCCCAGGTCGCAACGGCGCCAAGAAGCGTCTCGGGCGAAAAGTTCATCTCTTCAGCGGCCCCGTTCAGCCACTCTGTCAAGCAGTCCTGCGGAACCTTTCGCCACAGCCCGCCGCAAACGAGCAGCACCAAGCGTGCGGACATAGGCCACGTCGCCATCTCGTTCACATCTTCCTGAATAAAGAGGGTGTCCAGGTTGCCAAGTGTACTCGAGACCAAATTTTCATCCGCGACCGATGGCACACAGTAGGGTTGCAACGCGAAGTCGTGGTCAGGTCCACGACGCCGGAGTTGGGAGACCCAGGCATTACGCAAACACATTTTGGCCCAGGTTCGGAACGACCCTCGAAGAGGATCAAATTGGACGATTCGGGTAGCACCTCGCACCAACAAATAGGCCGGTGCCGATTCCACAAAATCATCCCGTTGTCCGCGAGTCCCCCTGCGAACCACTGCCCTGGCTAACATCTGAATTTCAGCCGACAATCGTTCCACCGCCGGATTGCTGAACGCCGAGGAGGTCGCGGGATTCAACAACAACCGGACATCGTTTTCCAGAATCGTGTGAGCGATGTTTGCAAGCATGACGGCAGCACTCCGTTGTCTCCCCAGTGAACGCGGCGCGAAGTGTGCGAATTTCCGAAATCGGCGGTCGGTGTAAGGCGTTTGAACTAGGGGTCTTGGAGAACAGTGTGAACAGTGTGAACAGTGTGAATAGTCTGAATCGTCAAAATTGCGGTAGCTATCTGCGGAGTCTTGTATACAGCGATTTGTCGGTGAGTGTTGTAATTACTCGTTTGAGGTGTCCTCAATGTCAACAATTCAAGTTCGAGCTGGACCGGAAGTCCCTAGCAGATGCCTAACCGACGAATGACAAAACATCGCATTTCAGGCGAAAATAACAGGAAGTCTCCTGGTTTTCGTGCGGCGAAACACTTCCTTGGTGAGTCCACCGTGACTCCCGAAAAGTGTCGCTAACGAAAATCCACCATTAGGAGATTTCCGGATGACTAAGTTTTTATGCGCTTCGACAACGTCGATTTATGGTTTCCCAACCAACCTCTCATTCAAAATCACAAACCGGATTCTGTTCAAGATTCTCAGGGAACACGTCTTCCCAAACCCGACCGATCCGCACTGCCGGAATGTCCGCTCGACGGTGAATCGCATCGTATGTAACGCGCTCGGTTTGGTAACCAACAACCATCTCGAAAATTACAAAGACAACACGCCGGAAAGTAATCACGCGCTCGCTCAGTTTGTGGCGTGGTTAAACGAAGAACTGTGGTACAGGTTGAACGAAACGCGGGCGACGGTGACGTACCAACGCTTCAAATTAAAGCCC
>JAYSXU010000386.1:0-4470 GCA_043716965.1 Fimbriiglobus sp. | reverse complement strand
GCAAAGCCCACGGATCATGATCCGTGGGCTTTGCGCTCCCTGGTTTACCAGGAAGATTCCAGTACCTAAGCCCAAGGTGACTCTCGCCACAAACCATTGGCCGCCGATCATGACCCCCGACCCGAATCTCGTTTACGACAACCCGCTCATTGGTCGCTACGCGGGACGTGAAATGTCTGAGCGGTTCGGCCCACTTCGGAAGTTCCGCACGTGGCGTCGGCTGTGGCTGGCGTTGGCGGAAGCGGAACACGAACTCGGGCTGCCTGCCGATGATGGCGTGTCGCCCCGGATCACGACCGCCCACCTGACTGAACTGCGTGCCCACCTAGATGACGTGGATTTGGACCGGGCCGCGTTCCACGAGAAGCGGTTACGGCACGACGTGATGGCGCACATTGAAACACTCGGCGAAGTCGCACCCACTGCCCGCCCGATTGTTCACCTCGGTGCCACGTCGTGCTACGTGACCGACAATGCCGACCTGATTTTGATGCGAGAAGGACTCGATCAGTTGTGCGTGTCAGTGGCGACGTTGATTGACACCCTTGCCAAGTTCGCCGACCAGTGGAAGGGCGAACCGACGCTGGGGTTCACGCACTTTCAACCGGCACAATTCACGACCGTGGGCAAGCGGGCGGTGTTGTGGTTGTTCGATTTCGTTATCGACCTGAAAGAACTGGAACGGCGGCGCGATGAACTGCCGTTTCGTGGCGCCAAGGGAACGACTGGCACCCAAGCGAGCTTTCTGGCACTGTTCCACGGCAATCACGACAAGGTGCGGCAACTTGACCACCTCGTGGCGAAGAAGATGGGCTTCGACCGCGTCTTCCCGGTCACCGGGCAGACGTACTCCCGTAAGATCGACACTCAAGTGATGGACACACTCAGCGGGTTGGCCCAATCAGCGTCGAAATGGGGCTGCGATCTGAGGTTGCTCGCCCATCGACAAGAAGTCGATGAGCCGTTTGAAGCGGAGCAAGTCGGTTCCAGTGCGATGGCGTACAAGCGAAACCCGATGCGGGCGGAGCGAATGTGTTCGCTGGCCCGGTTCCTCATGGGACTGCCCGCAATGGCTGCCGAGACTGCGGCCACGCAGTGGTTTGAACGTACCCTCGACGACTCCGCTGCCCGACGGCTTTACATCCCGCAAGCGTTTCTGACTGCTGACGCGATTTTGCGAATCGCCCGCAACATCGCGGGCGGTCTGGTCGTGAATCGGCCCATCATCGCGCGCAACGTCCGGGAGTACCTCCCTTATATGGCAACGGAGAACCTGATGATGGCCGCCGTCGCTGCGGGCGCGGATCGGCAGCACGTCCATACTCTTGTCAAGAAGCACAGCCACGCCGTCACCGCCCTCATTAAGGAAGGAACCGGAACAGCAGCGGAGCTATTCGATCGGTTGAAGTCGGAACCGGAGTTTGCGACTATTGACTTTGCCCAAACTACCGCACCTCACCAATTTATTGGCCGTGCCCCGGAACAGGTGACCGAGTTTCTCACGGAAAACGTGGCGTCGATCCAACAACATTATGACGATCGCTTGAACGAAAAGGCTGAGCTGACGGTATAAGCGACCAAAAAAATTATGTGTCATCGCTTGGACCATCACACGCTTATCGCCACTCTCATCAAATTTTCCTATCGTTCTAAGTCTTGAAATGCGCGACGTTAAGGGACAGCGTCAAGGGGCATTCGCGTCTTTTCTGCCGGTTATGTCGGTAGCACAAGTTCAACAAAATTCCCGGAAATCAACATTTGTGACGCATTTGTCGTCTATCATGTTCCCCGTCCTGGCGAATTTGTATAGAAAAGCGTGTTTCTCGCTTCAGAACGTTGAAGCGGAAGCATCACTAAGAGTCTGCACCAAGGAGGCGCAAGTCTGATGTTTTCAACCTCACTGGCAGCGGCGGCGTTGAGTGGTTTGTTGATGGTCCCCAATCTGTCCACACAACCCGTGTGGCAGTCGGACTATCGGCAGGCCCTGTCGCAAGCTGCTGATCAACACAAGCCCCTCGCTGTTTTCATCAACAGCGGTGGGACTGGTTACGCCCGATTGATCCAAGATGGCAGCATCCCCAAGGAAGCTGCTGAGGTGTTGAAGAAGAATTACGTGTGTCTTTACGTCGATGTTTCAACAACGACCGGCAAGGAATTGTCCGGTTCGTTCCAGATGTCCGAAGGGATCGTGATTAGCGATCCGACCGCCGGGTTGCAAGCGTTGCGACACGCCGGGCCGATTGAGGCGACTGCACTGACGCGGTACGTTCAGCAGTACGCCGAACCCACAACCCCGCTGGCTCAAACCTATTATTCCGGCGTCGATTCGACGCCATTTGTTCAACCGGCCATTGTTTCTTATCAACCGGCATACCAGCAACCCCGCCCGGTGATGAACATGTTGAACAACGTCCGCAATTTCATCGCGCCCGCCAGTACCTGAGCCAACGGCCGCTGTCGGTAGTTTACCGACAAATCCCGTCCCCGACCCGCACGGGGTTGCTTGTCCTCGCCAGGATGCAACCCCGTGCGGGTCGGGGCGTTTCTAGCCAGAAAATTTCCAGCTAAGGGTGGGGTGGGAGGCGTTTTTTTCAACAAACCGCGACTTCACTTCTGGGAATCGAGTGGCGACTTGTCCGATGCCGGTGCCTATTTGTAAGATACCCCCCGTGGATTGAACGCTTCGCCTCGCTGAATACACCAGTCGATTTGACGCCCACGTTTGACGCCCACGTTTGACGCCCACTGAGGATTGCCGTGAAGTCGTTGCACGAAGTTCAACAAGAATTCCTCACCAGCGCCTACCAGTTTCTCCTCCCGGAGATGGTCCTGATCGGGGTGGCGTGTGCGTTGTTCCTTGTGGCCGTCATCGCCCCGAGTCGTGCCCGCGCGCTCAGTTTCGCTATGATCGGGATCATCGGTGCGGCAGTCGTGACGGTACTCGTCAGTATGGAGGCGTGCCGGGACGTGCTGGGCTGGCAGGAAATCAGTTTATTCTGGAAAACCGTCGAAGGCACCCCGTATTATCCGCGTGCCGTGGCCCCGTTTGACCCGACCGGCCCCGCCGCGTTCGTCCGTTGGATTGCGTTGGGTGCCGCCGCATTGTTCGTGCTGATGAGTTGGTCCGAAGTCCGCGACGACAACGCTTGCGAATACTCGGCGTGTGTCCTCATCATGGCCGCCGGGTTGTCACTTGTCGGACGGACGAACGACCTCATCACGACTTTCCTCGCACTCGAAATGATTAGCATCCCCACCTACGTTCTGCTCTACCTGCCATCCCACTCGAAGGCCGGGTCGGAAGCGGCGGTGAAATACTTCCTGCTCAGCATCCTCTCGTCCGCGATCCTGCTGTTCGGCTTTAGCTACTTGTACGGCCTGACCGGGACGACCAACATCGGCGCCATTGTGGACGTGCTGAACGACGCGCACAAATCCAGTGTCAGCCCGATGGCACTGATTGCGATGGTCATGGTCATCGCCGGAATCGGCTTTCGCATCACGGCGGTGCCGTTCCACTTTTACGCCCCAGACGTATACGAAGGCGGGCCGACGGGTGTGATTGCTCAACTCGCTTACGTCCCTAAGGTGGCCGGGTTTCTGGCGTTGGCCCGCATCCTCGGGATGCTTTACCCGCCGATCAACCAGTTGCCGTTCGATGCCAACTCCACACTGATCCCGCTGACGCTCTGGGTTCTCGCCGTGGTGACGATGACCTTCGGCAACTTGCTCGCCCTGCTGCAAGACAACCTGAAGCGAATGCTCGCCTACTCCGGCATCGCCCACGGCGGTTACATGTTGATGGGTCTCGTGGTCGCGTCGTCCCTGGCAGATGTCAAAGGCGGGGTTGAACCGAACCAAGTCGGCCTGGATTCGGTGCTGTTCTATCTGGTCGCTTACGGACTAATGACCGTCGGCGCGTTCGCGGTGATTCTGCACATCAGTGGAACCACCCAAGCGGCGGAAACCATCGACGACCTTGCCGGGTTGGGGCAGGCGCACCCGCTGTCCGCCGCCATGCTGGGCGTCTTCCTGTGCAGCCTGATCGGCCTGCCCCTGACGGCGGGTTTCGTCGGCAAGTTCCTACTCTTCGTCGGCGCAATTGACGCCCCGACGACGGCGTCGATGAAGAACATGTACCGCATCTTGGTGCTGATCGCGGCGCTGAATGCCGCCATCGGTGCCGTGTATTATTTGCGCATCCTCGGTGTGATGTACCTCCGCTCCCCGTTGAAGCCCACCGAACCGGCCCGCAGCTACCCCGCCCTGATCGCCGCTTTGGTCTGTGCGGTTGCCACGATCGGCCTCGGCGTGTACCCCAAGCCCCTCGCGGACGCCGCCAAGGCCGCCATCCCCATCCAAGACGACCAACCGAGGTCGGTTGTCACTCGCTAAAACTACTCACCACAGAGGGCACGGAGAGCCACAGAGAAGCAAATTCAAGTATTGGTTTTACTCTGTGGCTCTCCG
>JAYSXU010000385.1:0-4471 GCA_043716965.1 Fimbriiglobus sp. | reverse complement strand
TGGGTGCCTGTCCAGAACAAAATCCTGCACCGCGAGCTGCGATAAACGCAAAGGGTAAACATTAGCCGGTTGATTGAGTCTTGTAGGCGTGATCGAGGCGGCTATGCGACGTGGGCACCGACATCCGACTTTAGACAGGATTCACAGGATTTAACAGGATTCAAATCCGATCTTCAATCTTGTAAATCCTGTCAATCCTATCTAAAAGTCTTCTCAACTCATCCACTCATCTTGCGATCGGACTGTCGGGCCTCGCCAAGCCTCGACCGCGACCTACAAATCTAGCAAAAGTCAGGTTGCTTCAGTTCGGTCAACGGATGGCGGTGTGTTATTCTCGAACGGTGACCAACGGTTCTTGAATCAGGATTAGTGTCGAGCGAGTCATATCATACGCCTAAAATAACAACGATAGGACGTTCTTCATGGGCCACCGCAATTTGACCGAGACAGTTGCGGATTTGGAGACGCACGGCCAGTTGAAGCGCGTTGCCGTCCCGATTGATCCGCACTTGGAAATGGCCGAGATTCAGCGGCGGCTGTATCAGGCGAACGGCCCGGCGGTGTTATTTACCAACCCGAAGAACACCGCGTTCCCGATGCTGGCCAATCTGTTCGGCTCACTCGAACGCACGCGATTCTTGTTCCGCGATGCCCTCAACGATGTGCATAAGTTGGTCGAACTCAAAACCAACCCGCAAGCCGCGATGAAGCGACCGTGGCGGTACGCGAACTTGCCGTTGATTCTGTGGCGTTTGCGACCGAACTTCACCCGCACCGGGCCGATTCTTCAGCACACCATCCCGCTGCCAAAACTTCCGCAACTGACGTGCTGGCCGATGGACGGTGGCGCGTTCGTGACGTTGCCGCAAGTTTACAGCGAAGACCCCGACAAGCCGGGCTGGATGAAGTCGAATCTCGGGATGTACCGCGTGCAACTCTCGGGCAACGACTTCGACCCGGAAACCGAAGTCGGGATGCACTACCAAATCCATCGCGGCATCGGCGTTCATCACGCCGCCGCTCGTCGGCGTGGGGAATTGTTGCGTGTGAATGTGTTGGTCGGTGGCCCACCGGCGTTGGCCGTCAGCGCGGTGATGCCGTTGCCCGAAGGCTTGCCGGAACTCGCGTTCACCGGGGCGTTGGGCGGACGACGGTTGCAAATGGTGCGGCCCAACGGCCTGTTACCAATGCCTGCGGAATGCGACTTCGTCATTTCCGGGACGATCGACCCGACGGCGACCAAACCCGAAGGCCCGTTCGGGGACCACCTCGGTTACTACAGCTTGGCCCACCCGTTTCCGGTCATGCGTGTGGACAAAGTTTATCACCGCCCCGGCGCGATTTGGCCGTTCACCGTGGTTGGGCGACCACCGCAGGAAGACACCTCGTTCGGTGAGTTCATTCACGAATTGACCGGCCCGGTGATCCCCACGGTGTTGCCCGGCGTCCACGCCGTTCATGCCGTCGATGCGGCTGGCGTTCACCCGTTGCTGCTCGCCATTGGCAGTGAACGGTACGTGCCGTATGCGAAGAAACGCCGACCGCAGGAGTTACTGACGATTGCCAACGCCATTCTCGGGCAAGGGCAACTCTCGCTCGCCAAGTTCCTGTTCATCGTGGCGAGGGAGGACCACCCCGAGTTGGACATTCACGACATCCCGGCGTTCCTGCGGCACGTCTTGGAGCGGGTCGATTGGGAGACCGATTTGCACTTCCACACCCGCACCACGATGGACACGCTGGACTACTCCGCCGGTGAGGGGTTGAACGCTGGGTCGAAAGTCGTCATCGCCGCTGCGGGACCGAAGCGCCGCGACTTGGCCCGCGAACTCCCTGCCAACTTGCAGCTACCGAACGGCTTTTCGGATGCCAAAATCGTGATGCCAGGAATCCTTGCCGTGAGCGGTCCAAAGCACCCTGGCTTTCCGAACATCGGCGATTACGAACCGCACTTCGAGCGGCTTTGTGAACACCTGGGCGACCAGTCCGCGACCCTCACCGGCTTCCCGCTTATCGTCCTCGTGGATGACGCGGCGTTCACCGCCCGCACCTTCAACAACTTCCTCTGGGCCACGTTCACCCGTGCCAACCCCGCCGCCGACATCCTCGGCCTCCACGCCTTCACGCACCGCAAGCACTTCGGCTGTCGTGGCCCCCTCGTCATCGACTCCCGCCAAAAACCCCACATGGCCCCGCCCCTCATCGAAGACCCGACCGTCTCCAAACGGGTCGATGCCCTGTGCGCCCGTGGCGGCCCGCTGCACGGGATTGTGTGAGCAGTCGCGGTGAGAACTTACGGAAGACGAAAGACTTCGAGTCCGAATCCGGTCGTGTCCGCTTTGGTCCGGAAATATCGTCCCGAAAATCGCTCGTAGGGGTTCTCGGGAGTCAGATCTTCGAGAATCCAGTAGTTGTTCAAAATGTTTACGTTCTCGGCTTTAAAGCCGGCAACACTATTTCCTGTGACAAAGTAAAAGTACACACCCGTGTCGGGAGTGAACTCGGGACCGTTTGACACTTCTAATCGACCATCAGACAGCGCAGCATACGCTCCTTGAACGACGACGGTGTCGAACACACCATACTTGTTGATGTCGATCCACATCGTGCCGCCGAACATCTGGAACTGTGCTGTGATTGTCAACGTCCCGATGCGGTCCGGGTTGGTGCTGTCGCTGCGGCCGGGACTGATCGACGCCGTTGTGCTGGGGGGCACCGGAACTCCGAGGTTTGGGTCGTAACCGAGGGTGCAGTTCCCGTCCACGGTGCCCGTCCCGACGAGTGACCCTTCTGCGATGTTGAGGGGTTTGGTGGTCAACTTCACGGTCCCCCCGCTCTTCAACTCAAAGATGCCATACGTTTGGACCGCCCGTTTCGTGACCGTGATGGTACCGGATTCCACGAACGTATAGTTGTCCGTGGTGTAGTCCCCGTTGATCGTTGCATTTGCACCAGACTTTACGTGAACCTTACCGTAGTTGCCGACCGCGAAGTACGTGCCTACGGTCGGAGCATCGGTCATCCCCCACGTGCCACTGGACTGTATAACGAATTCGCAGCCCATGCCGATCGCAATGCTTGAGTTGGCACTCGGGTTCACAACATCAATATTCCCATCATTCCAGTACATTCTCGATGAGTTCTGGAGAACAATAGCACTGCCATCCATAGAGCGTTGAGATGACCCAAGTATAGATATAACGCTGTTATCGGCGGTAACAGTCACATCGATCAGATCGCCAGCACGCCATGTGAATCCACTTGAGTTTGGAGCAGAGTTACCTGAATTAATAATCTTCAAGTTGCCGTGAACTGCGGGAACTCCGACTGCTGATCCCCGAAATGCCGAACCCACAGAATCCATATTCAATCCACCACCGACAATAAATAGTGGATTACTCAGAATAATACTACTGGTGTATCCAACTTCAACTTTCACGCTCTTGACAGTAACACCACCCGAGACATCAACCACACAATTATAACTCTACAATCCGCCAGAGAACAATACATCGTCATTAGCACCAGGCGTCGACACGCTTTGATATTGGTAACTGTTACTATTATTACTCCACTTCTCCCAATTCGACACCGTTGACCAAGATTTTGGAGTAAGAAGCATTCCAAAGAAATTTTGTTGGCGTGACTCGATCTTCGAGCGACTCAAGACCTAACGAACAAAAATTGCTTTTTTGAGAAGCAAGCCGAGTGTCCATGAGGATCTGAACCAAAAAAGACGATAGTTTTTCAAGCATCATTAAATACTCCATTTAGACAGCTAAATACTTCGGAGCCCTGTCGTGTCGTTGCCTATAACGGCTTGTGTACATCAATCTTTTTTAGTTCGGCTTCTTCGCCTGGAATCGTATCATTAGTTGTGATGACGACTTTGGTACCGGTGATTTCTTGAATTGTAACTGTCCATTTTGTAGAGTCTGGCTTTCGACTTTCAAAGTTGTAATGAATTCGATCACGCTCGATTTTGTAAGTTCCGATTTCGAGATGGTGGCCATGTTTCGGGTCATTGCTCTCGATAATCAACACGCCATTTTTTTTGTACTCGTGAGTCAGCTCCAATTCTGACCAAGTTGGACGCCCTGCTGTTTTGACCTGTTTCCACTTGCCAAGAATCGCTTCGGCCAACGGCTTGGGGGCCTTGGCCACGTCATCCTTGGCGTCGGGTTCGCACGCTGCCGGTTCTTGCACGGGCGCCGGTGGCTCGGGACTCGGGACTTCGCACGAAGTCAGCGCGAGCAGTGCGACGGCCACGGGAATCAGTGCCATCAAAGATCGGAAGGTTCGCATGACTCGCCCCGCCAAAAAGTGGCCGCTTTCTCAAACTTGGTTACACGCTGACGAGCGGGAGGAATGCTGTCAAGAAAAATTCAGACGAAATTTTTGTTCGCGACGCCCGGCTCAAACCCCACATGGCCCCGCCACTCGTCGAAGACCCGACCGTCTCGAAACGGGT
>JAYSXU010000384.1:0-4472 GCA_043716965.1 Fimbriiglobus sp. | reverse complement strand
GCGAGATCACCAGTGTGACCCCGTTCCCGCCAGACCGCAACACTGCCGGTGCCTGATAACAGAGCGACTTCCCGCCACCCGTCGGCATCACGACCAACGAATCCCGGTTCGCCAGCACCGCTGCCACGGCCTGCGATTGCAGTGGCCGCAACGACAAAAACCCCCAGTGCCGCCGAATCAGGGCAAGTAAATCCTTGGGTAATACGCTCAAATCCACAGGCATGACGCATCCTCCGCGATAGACTTATCATGCTGAAACTCCTTACGATGTGCTAGCCCGGTTCAGGTCCGCTTGCTGGAAGAAACACCACCCACCCCACCCGTAGCGGGAAATTTTCCAGCAACACCCACCAAACAAAATCGCCCACCAGTCTGGTGAGCGATGAAAATTGAGGTGGCGACGCAATGTGATAGGTCGGTTGCAGTACCGAGTTAAGCGTTGACCTCGACATACTCCACTTGGCTTGATGGGTCCGGGATCGGCAACCCGTCTTCGGTCATGCCCTCCATGTGCAGAGTGATGGCCTCTCGGATCAGTCGCCCGACTTCCTCGACCGTGTCCCCGGTGACGACGCACCCCGGCAGGTCCGGAACGTATGCCGCCCAGTTCGACCCGGCGTCCTCGACCACCACCGCGTACCGCTTCATGGTTTCTCCCGATTTAGTCCCACCAGGGTGATCGCCACTTTTGTTGGCGGAAGTTTGTACGCACGATGCCGGATTTCAGGCTGAAAGTCTGGAAGCTCTCAGCCTGGGGCGAGCCGCTTCGGCGACGCCCTGGGTTCACTGCTCGCCATTTGCTGCAGTCTGAAGGACTGCGAGCCGGGAGTCGGGAACGATGGCTGTCAGCCCTTCAGGCTGAGAATTTTGCGTAGGCTACCCAGTGCGTCGTCGCCAAGCCTCCTCGCCCTGGGCTGGGTGCTCCCAGGCTTTCAGCCTGAAAGCGTTAAATCCCGAAATCGTGAACACATTTTCGACCAAGAATCGTGACGCTTACCGTCCGACCGCCACGCACTTTCTTACGCTGGCTGGCCGAAGCAGAAACAGTAGCCGTCGTGGGATTCCATCATGTCGCATTCCCTGAGAAAGAAGACGCGGTACTTCTTTCCTTCGTGTTCTTGAATCCGGGTCGCGCCCGGCTTGGCGCCGTTGCCCTCGAATTCGCGGCGCAGGGTTTCGACATCCGCGACGGCGATATAGAACGACCCCGCAGTCGCCCAATCGTGATCGGCCTGGGCGACCAACCCGATCTGAACGTCATCCCGTTTCAGGACTGCGGACCGCTCATCTTCCGTTACGAGCGAGAACCCGAGCGTCTGCGTGTAGAACCGAACCGCCGGGGTAATTTCCCGGACGGGCACAGCGTTCACATCCCCATCGCCAATCGGAGAAATGGTTTTGAACTGTTTCACGGTGTCCCTTCCAGTCGAAGCGCTTTGCGGCACATGATGACCAAGTTAGTGCATTTCCACAATCATTCTAGCAGTATTTGTTAGCCCGACGCCCTGCGAGGGGTCAGCCGAAACGAACTCCACGCCACATCAACGTTGTTCGGCACAGCAGACAGGGCGGGACCGTCCCGACCGAACCCCTCACTGGCGCGTCGGGCGGACAAAATCTGTAACTGTTAGGACTTACCCGGTTGCACGGCGTGAGTGCTAGAGTAACACCCGGCCTAAGATCCGGGACAACTCGGCGCGAGACTTTGAATTGACCGCGTAAAATTGCCGGAATCGTGACGCGGACCTAACGGACCGTTGGCAGTGGAATCGGGTTGTTGGCGAGCAAGCGGTCGGTGTCAAAAATCGCCAGCGATCGGTTGTCATGTTCCGTGAGTTGCTTGATGTAAGGTGTGATTTGCTCATCGAAGCCGATGACGGCTTGGTGTGTCGTGCCAATCGTCAACCGCCGTAAACCACGAATGGAATCGACCACAAAGCCGGCCTTCGCACCGTCGGTCCCGGTGACCACGACCAAGCGTTCCTCGCGGCTGTGCTGGACCGGGTAACCGAAGAATAATCGTAGGTCCAGTACGGCGACAACATCGTCCCGTAGGTTCGTTCTGCCAAGCACCCAGGCGGGTCCGGATGTCAACGGTGTTAACACGGGTCGAGGGTTGATTTCGACGATGGCTGATAGTCGCAGTGCGTACTCGGTGTGGGCCAATGTGAAGATGATGAACTGCTCTTCAACAATCGGCAACTCAATGCGTGGCTCGACTATTTCTTCAGTGTGAGTGGCAACTGGTGTGAAGTTGTATTCGAGCACCTCGGTTGGCGGAAGCGTCCCTCGCGGGGGCGGCGTTAACCCCAGCACGTCAAACATGCTGACAGGATCATCGGGGCTTGTTTCGTCGAGTCGTTTCAACCACGTGGGGTAGTTGCCTGCGGGTGCCGAACCGGACTCACTCGCATCGCCCCAACCGATGGGGCTCTCCAGTGACGGCGCATTGTCGGCGTCAAAGGGAACGTGCAACGTGGGGATCAAGTCGTGTCGATCCGCGTCCGGCGGCGTGGTGGGTTGCGACATAGTTTTCACGTATAGCGGGCGACGGTGGCGAGTAAATCTTCGGAGTCGAACGGCTTCGTCAGGTACTCGTCGGCCCCTTGTTTCATGCCCCAGAACTTGTCGCTGTCCTGGTTCTTGCTGGTCAACAACACGATCGGGATGTTCTTGGTTTCATCAGTCGTCTTGAGGGTGCGGCACACCTGATAGCCGTTCTTTTTCGGCATCACCACGTCCATGAGAATCAACTTCGGCTGTTCCGCGATCGCTTTGAGCATGGCGTCCTCGCCGTCCACGGCAGTAACGACGCGATACCCGCCGGTGGTCAGCGCGGCGGCGACCAACCGGAGTTCAACCGGGCTATCATCGACCACCAAAATCTTGTCACCACGCATGGCCACGTCCTCTAAAAAAACCAGTTTCTTCGTGTTAGTGAATCAATTGCAAGTCGTTGCGAACCCGTCACACCGTTTTGGCGGCCCCGATGTGGGATTCAATGGCCTCAATGAGCTGGCTCGGTTGGAACGGTTTGGTCAGGTACTGGCTCGCGCCGGCCATTCGACCCCGCACTTTATTGAAGAAACCATCTTTGCCGGACAGCATCACGACGGGAACCCGTGCGGTGTCCGGACTCTGCCGAAGCGTTTTGCACAGTTGATAGCCGTCCATGCCGGGCATCATGATGTCGATGAGGAACAAATTCGGCACCCCTTGTTCCCCGACCACGATGAGCGCTTCGGTGCCATCGGTGGCTTGAATGGTGCGGTATCCGGCCTTTTCGAGCGTCATCACCACGACTTTCCGCACGGTGGCACTGTCGTCCACGACCATCACCAGCTTGCTGGTGGACCGTGCCCGAAGTTCCCGATCGCGGGTGTCTTCCGCTTCCGCATGAATGCGCAGGCTGTAAATGTACCGAGGCAATTCTTGGTGATCGGGCTTCAGTTTTAAGGCGGTTTGCAGTTCGGCCATCGCGTCCGAGAATCGCTGTTGGTTCAACAACGCGATCCCGAGTCGGCGGTAGGTTTCGTAGGTGGCTACAGACTCCGGGACGGCGGCGAGTTGCTCGATTGCTCGACTCACTTTTTCCGGATCGGTCGGGCGATGTCTGGCAAAGGCCGCCGGGGGGCGAAGTGTCGTCATCGACCCGCAGGACGGACAAACCGCATGGTCCTGGACATCGCCAACATCACACACTGGGCAAGCCCAAGTCATCGTGACCCGGTTCAATCGCTTCGTGTCGGTGTTGCGTTTAATCGGTGCCGTGTCGTTGGGCATCGGCAAGGACGGCTCTTGCACGTTCACGTTGGAACCGCTCAACGATTCGTACCAAGCCAAACCGGCCTTGGCTTTATCGTTGTTCGGGTTGATTTCCAACACGCGCCGTAAGCACCGGACCGCCGCGTCCGGACTAATCGCCGCTCCGGCGGACGCCAGCGACAGCCAAATCTCTTCGTTGTCGGGTTCGGACCGGGCCGCGTCCGAGAGCCATTGCCAGGCACCCCGAGCGTCTTGCCGTTTCATCGCCGCTTGGGCGGCGTGCATCCGGGTTTGTCGCAACCCGGCTTTGGCGCGCTCGTTTTTGGGATTGAGGTTCAACACCGTTTGCAACGCATTGGCCGTCTGTTCGGGCGACTCCGCCACGCCGGCTAACCACAACCACGCGGTTTCGTTGGTCGGGTCGTGGGTGACGCCTTGGGTCAGGATTTGCCGCGCTTTCGCCTTATTCCCAGCGAGCGCTGCGTTGATCCCTTCTTCGAGCAAACGCGAAACTGCGGTGGATGACATGATGAATTTCGTTCTCAAGCGTGCCCAGGGGATTCGCAGTGAAGGTCGATGGGACGCCCCAGGAATGCCGCACTTGGGAATTCCGGGAAAGCATTCGGCAATCCTTCATCAGAAATGTGGGACGGGATTGGGGTTTTGTCAAAGCGGAATCTTGCGACCGAACCCCGTGATCTTGGGAC
>JAYSXU010000383.1:0-4475 GCA_043716965.1 Fimbriiglobus sp. | reverse complement strand
CGCAGCACTACACCCACGTCGATAGCGCCCGCCTCAAAGCCATGCACGCGAAGTTCCATCCGCGTGCAGCAGGCAATTCGTAACCATTTCGCCAATCGACGTGGGACCGAATTATGCGGATTTGACTGCCGTTGTCAGCAATCCCAAAGTCCCGCCGCCTGGGGGAAGGATCACCACAATCCCGCCGCCCGGCGGCGGCGGCGGCGGCGGAACAGTCACGCCGATGTTGCTCACGAGGCCGGTCAGCAACGCGGGGTGTGTTCGGTCTTCGAGAACCGTGAACGATAACGTCGTTGCGAAAAAGCTAGAGCGAGCCACGATGACACCTTGAGTTTGTAAATTCCGACCCGATCGTGTGTGAGCAGGGGCGAGGGCGAATCTCGATACACGTTCGACCCGGATAATCCATATTGCCCTCACGTCTTCTCTAGCACGACTTTTCCCCGCAATGCGGATCACTTTCGCAAATTGTGCAAACTCTCGTTGGATCGGAAAAACCCTCTTGCCGGTGCTCAATCGGACCCATTGTTTCGCCGGGACCGGAATCCGATCGACGGCCGCTGTCGTGTTTTCTGACAAGTTAATGAACGCCGACAAATCCCGGAATTCGCACTTCACTTTGTCCGAAATCGTGTCCTACATTTTTTCCAATCCGCACAGATTGGCAGCCGGCAACGGCGATGCTATGCCCGGTTTGCCCTCCGAGGTGTTTCTGCTATGGCCGCGTGTCCTGTCATCTCCGTTTTTGACCCGCTGACGGGGTTAACCGAAGACCTCACGAACCCCGTGCGCGTCTTACCCCTGACGAACCGATCCCGAGAGACCGCGTTCGATCAATGCGGAGAGGCAACGCGGCGGTCGGGTGCGGTGCCGCTGAATGTCTCGGATGACGAACTCGGACCGGATGCCGCGACGAGCAACATCAACGTCGTCCCGGTCGAGGGCAAGCAACTGCGAGAAGCCCTGGAAGCCCTACCGGAACCGGGTGACATCGCGTTCGGGTTTCGGCTGTTCAAGGAACTGGGGCGGGGGACATTCGGGCGCGTCTTCCTGGCCAGCCAGACCGAGCTAGCGGCCCGCCCGGTAGCCTTGAAGGTCTCCGCGAATTTAGTCGCGGAGTCGCGGGCGCTGGCCCAGCTTCAGCACACCAACATCGTCCCGGTTTACTCCGTCCATCGGTCGGGGTCGCACCAAGCGGTTTGTATGCCGTACTTCGGCTCGACAACCCTGGCCACGTTGTTGCGGCGGTATCGAACGTCGAACTCCCTGCCGTCAACAGGTCGAGAGCTGATCGACACGCTCAAGAACATCAGCGACCAGACCCTGTCGAAATCCCAAGTCATCACTCGGGATGAACCGAAACCCCTGACTGCCACCGAAGGTGCCACGGACGCGATTCTCAAAATGCTCTCGCAGTGGAGTTACATTCAGGCGTCGTGTTGGTTGATTGCACGCTTGGCGGACGGGCTGGGTCACGCCCACGATCGGGGCATTCTGCACCGCGACATCAAGCCGGCGAACGTGTTGATTACCGACGACGGTCAGCCGATGCTTCTGGACTTCGGCGTGGCCGAAGAGATTCGTCTCCGGGCGACGGTCACGACAATCGTGGTCGGCGGGACGATCCCTTACATGGCGCCGGAACAACTTGAAGAAATCCGCACGGGTCGTCCGCACGCCGATGCCCGCAGCGACATCTATTCGATGGGCATCGTGCTGTACGAGCTACTCACCGGCGTTCACCCGTTCCGCGCGCCGTCGGGGACTCCGGCGGAAGAAGCTGGGCGGATGATCGAAGAACGCCGTGCCGGCCCGCCGTCGGTTCGCATTCACAACCGCGATGTCACGCCCGGATTGGAATCCATTGTCCAGACTTGTCTTGCCGGTGATCCGGCGAAACGCTACCAGTCCGCCACCGATTTACGTGACGATCTGGATCGACACTTAGCGGACCAACCGTTGGCGATTGCGCCGGAGAAGTCGATCCGCGAACGGGCCAAGAAGTGGGCACGGCGTCACCCGCGGTTAACCTCGCATGTGACCGTCACGTGTGTGGCCGTCACGGTGTTGATCGCCGCTTCGCTCGGGCTGGCCGCTCTGTACGACCGCCTGCATCGGTTGGAAGCGGAGGACACTTATCGTCAATTCAGCGAGACGGTCAAAACCGCACAATACTTGCTGTACACCAATGTGGAAGATCAAAAGTTAGTGGCGGAAGGGGTCGAAAAAGCGGAGGCGGGGTTGGCGTTCTATGGGGTCACGGAGAATGCCGACTGGGAGAAGGAAACCGCTTATACTTCCCTGAGCATTGAACTCCAGAAGAAACTCCGGCATGAGATTGCCGAGACCTGTGTGATGCTGGCCCGCGGTCAAATCTTGCAAAGTGGGAAACTCGACAAAATCGACCCGGTCGTCCTCACGGAAGCGCTTCGATTAAACGAGTTGGCCGAGCAAATTGCCGGCAACGATCCACCCCGGATTATTTACACCCAACGACAGACCTTTCACAAATTTGCTGGCCGTTTAGCGGAAGCCACGGAAGCCGATCGCCTGGCGAAAAACACCCCGCTCCGCTCCGCTCGGGACTACTATCTCGCGGGGATTGATGCCCAAACAGGTGGCCGACACGCGGAGGCCGTGCCGATGTACCGAAAGGCGCAGGCCATTGACCCGAAATTGTTCTGGGCGTACTTCGGCGAAGGCGTCTGCCTGGATGAACTGGGTCGCTGGGCCGAAGCGCGTGGCGCCTATACCGTTGCGGTCGCGCTCTGGCCCGACTTCCCCTGGACGTACCACAACCGAGGTGCTGCCCAGGCTCACCTCGGCGCGTTCGACGCTGCTGCCGTAGACTTTTCTCGGGCGATCGAATTGCAACCCGACTTCGCGGAGTCCCACATCGCCCGTGCGATTGCTTATCAAGAAGCCAAGGACTACCAACTGGCACTGAAAGACCTCGACACTGCAATCGGGTTGGGCGCGACATTAAAGCGTGTGCTGCCACTGCGGGCAAAACTCCGAGCCTTAACGGGCAATGCCGTTGGTGCCAACGAAGACAAAGCCGTCGTTGGGCGAGAGGAACCGACCACTGTTGATGGTTGGATCTTGCGCGGGATTGATAAAATGTTGGCCGACAAGAAGTCGGCACTGGCGGACTTCCGGCAAGCGTTGAAGCTCAACCCCCGATCGGTCGCGGGCTTGATGTACGAAGCCCACGTTCTGGATGAACTCGGGCAAACGGCGGAGTGTATTCAATCCTTGGATCGGGTGTTAGCAATCGACGCGGGTAACGTTCACGCCCGCTCCGCACGGGGGGTGATGCACGCCCGGCTTAAGCACTGGGATGTCGCACTGAGTGACGCGAAAGAGGCGCTCAATCGTGGCTTCGCCCCGATCACTGTCTATCAGGTCGCCGGGATTTACGCGCAACTTTCGACCCACAACCCCGAGTACAAATCGGAAGCGATCACACTCTTGACGATCGCCTTGCGGGCGGGGTTTGGATTCGACCACATCGACGACGACACGGAGCTAGACCCGATCCGCAACACCCCCGAGTTTGAACGAGTCCTTCAAACCGCCCGCCAGCACAAACCGTCCACCAAGAAGTGAACAGGTGGCGGGCGTCACTAAATTCACGGGGCGTCAAAAAAGAATGTTAACCACAGAGGCACAGAGACACCGAGAAATCCAAAACTCTTTGAAAGGATTTCTCGGTGTCTCTGTGCCTCTGTGGTTAGCATTCTGATTCAAATGGCCCAGAGATTTTTTAGCGGTCCCCGATGTGACGGGTGACTCGGTAACCGCTTGGCCCCTTGTCAGGGCGGGGCGGGGCGGTAGTTTAACGGGATTGATATCGAAGGCCGAAATTGCGGCCATTGGCTGACGGAGGGCAACCCAACATGGCACGTGGACGTAAAGCGGGACCGAGTCGGCTCGACATGCGCAAGCAAGCGGATGCGGCTGAAGCACGCGAAAAACCGGCTGAAGACGAAGAAGAAAAGGAAGAAGACGAAGAAGCCGATGCCGACGCCGACGCGGAGGAGGAAGAGGCAGGCGATGATGATGGCGACGACGACGAGAAGCCCAAAGCGAAAGCCAAGGCCAAAGTCAAGAAGGTGAAAGACCCGACCGTCAAGAAGGCGCCCGTCAAGCGAACACGCGCAGTCAAGGAAGTCCGGATGCGCGCCATCTGGGTGATCCTCGACAACGGCAGCAAGGTGCTGGAAACCTTCCCGTACCCGCAGAAGGCGGATGCGGAAGAGTTCTTGGCGAAGAAGATCGAAGAGAAGAAAGGCACGTTCTACCTGCAAATGCGAAAAGAAGTGCTGGATTGAAGTGCGTGCAATCCGAGCCACGACCGTGAGGAAGTGGCCTAATCAGCCACATAGAACACGGCGCATAGGATAACAGGGGACGAATTCAGGGTTGGAAGTTGGGCCACTCCCTCACGGTCGTGGCTCATTTCGTTGCGTTTC
>JAYSXU010000382.1:0-4480 GCA_043716965.1 Fimbriiglobus sp. | reverse complement strand
GCCGTTCGCCGGTGTTGCCGCCCACCGGCGGACTGACGTCACGCCGTTCGCCGGTGGAAGCACACCGGCGGACTGAGTCGCCGGGCAAATCATTTCCTGCCGTACTGCTAACGGCGATTCCTTGCGATGCTGTGGTAGCCGCCTGCTATCATACCTGTTCGCGTCTTTCCTGTTTGTCAGTATTTGTTCTGCGAGTGCCTTGTGTCCCGTAACAGTCGAAAACCGGATTCGCCTTCTGTGCCGCCCCTTTACGCGATGGTGCAGCCGGGCATGGAGCCGGTTGCGGCGGACGAGATTAACCGCGAACTCGGTGGCGTCATCAAGAAGGTCGAACGCGGCATTGTCGTGTTCACGCTGGACGAAGTGACGCCGAAGTTGCTGGAATTGCGCACCACAGAGGACGTGTTCTTGCTCGCCTGGGGGTCGGACGCGCTGTCGTACAAGTCGGACGACCTCGCCAACTTCCGCAAGTGGACCGCCACGAAACCGAAGTGGAACGACCTGTTCAAAATCCACCACAGCCTCCGCCCGAAGACGAAGGGGAAGCCGACGTTCCACCTTGTCTGTCAGCGCGAAGGCGAACACGGGTTTCGGCGTGTGGATGCTCTGGATGCCCTGGCGGACGGGTTGGCCGGGAAGATTCCGATGGGCTGGACGCCGGGCGACGAAAATGCCTGGCTCGAAATTTGGCTGACGATCAAGAGCCACACCGCCGTGTGTGGGCTGCGGTTGTCGGACCGGCTGATGCGGCACCGGACTTATAAGGATGACCACGTGCTGGCGTCGTTGCGGCCTACGGTGGCTGCCGGCATGGTCTGGCTGGCAGGGATCGGGCCGAACATGACGATCCTGGACCCGATGTGCGGTGCAGGAACGATCCTGTGTGAAACCATCGAAACGGCCAAGCGCCGCAACAAGGCGGGGAAGATCGAAGTGATCGGCGGGGACATCGACCCGAACGCGATGTTCGTGACGAACCAGAACGTCGAAAACGTCGGCCCGGCGGTGTTGGCCCGTTGGGACACGCGGCGATTGCCGCTCGAAACCGCCAGCGTCGATCGGATTATCTGCAACCCGCCGTTCGGCAAACAACTCAACAATATGGACGAAATCCCCCCCCTGTACGCCGCCGCCGCCGCCGAGTGGAACCGCGTCCTGAAGCCCGGCGGCCGCGCCGTGTTCGTCGTGATGGAGCAAGACGCCCTCGAACTCCCGCTGACGGCCAACGGCTGGAAGCCGACCCGCAAGCTCAAAGTCCGCATCCTCGGCCAACCCGCCATCATGAGCGTCTGGTACAAACCCGAAGGGGAGTTCGTTTAGGGTCAAGCGGATCTGAAGTTGGGGTTGTCGGTTTTTTTGGATCATCCCGGTTCTGGTTCTGCGAGGATCGCTACGTGGGCAGGGAGGCGCCCGGGGTGTCGCTTCGCTCAACACCAGGCTCTCCGTCTACACGTCGTCCAGCATTTGCTGATACACGGTCCGATTTGCGGGTTGGGTCGCACACAAGTGCAGGTAACTCGTTAGCTTCGGGGCGGGCGGCATTCCTTCGTTTAGCAAACGGGTGTTGTCGAAGATTTCGGCGGGAATCTCCATGAAGCGGTAGTAAATGGGCAGCGCCGTTAAGAGGTGGTCTACACCGTCAGGGCCAAGTAATGCGGCGATCCGGCTTCGGTCACGCAGGATAACGGGAATGTCAACAACCTGATACGGGTTCTCTAGGCGTGCCCCGTAGCATTGCGCAAAAACATCAGCGATTTCCCTCCACGTCACGCTGCTTGCTTCCCCTGCCGAGACATGATAACGGCGGTGTCGCAGTGTTGGCTTGAAGAGGAGCGTCAGCAAAGCATCCGCGACCCAATCCACCGGAACCACGTCGTCTCGGGAGTCCAACGGGCACGTCAACCGCCGGAGTAAATCACAGGCCCGGTAAAACCAAAAAATGCTCGCGGACGGCAAACAACCAAGCCGAGTGTGCCCGACCACGACGGACGGTCGAGCCACGATCAGTGGCAATTCCGGGGCGGTGCTTTCCAGCAACATCTCACACTCGGCTTTGGACGACGTGTATTCGGTGAAATGCGTCGCACTGGGCCGGGGATACATCTCTTCCATAATAACTCGTTGCGAATTCGCTCCGCAGATGTAGGCCGTGCCAACGTACAGGAATCGCTGAAGGTGTGGTACGCGCCGCATCCGGTGGGCCAGTGCCAAGGCGCCGAGGATGTTCGTCTGCCGGACACGGCGAACCGACCGGAAGTTGGTGTTGGACGCGAGGTGCAAGACATGACTCACATCGTCCAAACGGTGATCGTTGAGGGTTTCCAGATTGGTCAGGTCGCCCACGATCACGTCACAGAACGGGAACAAATTAGCGGCCCGTTCCGGCCCGATGAACCGCGATAGGGATTGCAAGACTCGGTCCGCCGCTGAGTCCGACCCGCGGTCCCGAGCAAGTGCCAACACCCGGCAGCCGGGCTGAAGTTCCAGCAGTCGCGCTAGGGTCGCCCCGCCAATAAACCCCGTCGCACCAGTCAGCAAAACGGTTTGTACTGCCATTCAATTTGTCCTCCGTGCCGCTAACAACCCGCCGTTCAAACAGCACGATTCACGCATTCTCTGCGAACATGTTCGGAAGTCCAGTCTCTTGGTCTACCCACTTCCCGCATTTCACTTGCTGACGTTGGCTTTCTCGGCGAAAATCGCTGGTGTGGTTCTCGTTGCACTATTCCCGTCGTCGGTGAACTCGTAGCTTCTACCACAACTCGATCTCAACAGATTCGGAGAGACTCCCGTGAGCGAAGAACCTCGGAAAGCCAAACCGGCCACGGCGAAGCCAGCCGTCCCGCCGCCGCCGATTGCACCGCCCCCGCCCCCCATCAAGCCAGGGAACGAAGAGGACGATCTCAACCCCTACGGCGTTTACCAGGAAACGGACGAAGAGAAACGGCTGGCGGAACTGAACAAGCCGCGCTTCGGGGATGTTGCGGACAAGTTCAAGAAGAGCGCGCGTGGCCCGGCGCAAGCGATTCTGGTGCTGCCGGTGAACTTGCTGATCGCCGAAGCCGCGATCACGGGCATCGCGGCGGTGGTGATGGTCATTGCGGGTTTGTGGCCCCTCGTCTTCACGGACGCGCCGCCAAGTGATGAAGAATATCTGGAACAGTTTGCGTTCTGGATTGCACCAGGTATTGTGCTTCTCGTGTGGGCCTGTTTGATCGCCCACGGTGCCAGCAAAATGCAATCGTTGGAGTCGTATGCCTGGGCACTGGCCGGCTGTGTGCTGGGTATCTTCCCACTACTCGCGGGCATCTTCGGCCTGATCTCGCTACGCGACCCCCGTGTCCGCGCGGGCTTTGAAGAAGTGGAAGGCGCACTGGACGAAGACGAAGACGAAGGCGAGCCGGGCAAGAAAAAAGACGACGAGGATGATGAGGACGAAGAGGAAGACGAAGAGCGCCCGAAGGAGCGTGGGAAACGGTGATGGTGCTGGTTGATACTCAACACGCCCGCAAAGCCCACGCACGATCGTGCGTGGGCTTTCTTGGTTTGTGTTTAATGCGCTCCGTTTTCACTTCGATGCACTTAAATCGACGGTGGCTGTCATGCCGGGTTTCACTTCCACTGCGCCATTTCGAGTGCCGGCAATCACGCGATACTTGCCGGCAGCAATCGTCGCCAATTTCGCTAGCCCCGTTGTGGGCATCGCTTCGTAACGGAGAGAAAAGCTGAGCGTGACATCCGGAATCGTGGCTGGCTTTGCGCTATCGTCCAAGGGAATCAGTTGCACGAGGTCCGTGACATCGGCGGGGAGTTTGACTTCCACGTTGCCGAGTTGGGCGGGGTCGAGTGTCAACGGGGTGTCGTGCTGGCCGTTGGCCGTGACATCGACCCACTTCCACACGGACGGGCCGTTGGCGAGTTTGGCATACATGAGATACCGATTTGGCACCAATCGCACGTGGTCGTACCGCAATTCACCGGTGGACGTGACGATGACCGATGTTGAACGCGGCAAGTTGGATTCGGACCGAACGAGACGGGCACCGGCGGGACCGATCTCCAGGCTGACGCTATCCACCGCACTCTGATCGGTCGGCATTCCCACGTAGCCCGCTTCCAGTTGCCCCTGGGCTGGCCCGACGATCGTAATTTTTCCGCGCACGAACGGTGCTTCATCACTGGTTGGGAGTTCGTCAGGCCCGCGTTGCACGTCGGCTTGGAAGGTTCCGGCGATGTAACTTTTGGCGTCGTCCGGAAGGCAAAGATAAATCCGCCCCGGCAGTTTGCCCGTGTCGCGTTTGCCGAACTCCAGTGTGAGTGCGTAGCCGTTGGCGTACCCCTGACGCTTCACGGTTTGGTCCGGGGCGACGCGATCAATTTGCAGTTGGGGGAGTGTCGGCCCCGCTTCTTGATCGGGCTTCACAATCAATTTGAACCCGTCCAAAGCCGTTTTGGCCGGCAACGGAACCTCGAACACGAT
>JAYSXU010000381.1:0-4480 GCA_043716965.1 Fimbriiglobus sp. | reverse complement strand
TGCTGATCGGCATAATCCCGGCGATGATCGGCACCTTGATGCCGGCCAGTTCGCAGCGTTCGCGGAAGTCGTACAAGTCGCGGTTCTCGAAGAACAGTTGCGTGCAAATGTAGTCCGCCCCCGCATCGACTTTGCGCTTCAGGTAGTCCATTTCCAGCAACCGGTTCGGCGTGCCCGGATGGCCTTCGGGGAAGCCCGCGACGCCGATTCCAAACCCGCGGCGGTCCGGCGTGTTGGTCCGCGACCGCACGAACGCTGTCAACTCGTTGGCGTAGCGGAAGGCGTCCCCGACCCGGTCGTAGTTCGCCAGATTCTTCGGCGGATCACCGCCGAGTGCCAGAACGTTCTCGACACCCGATGCCGCATAGCGATCGAGGATGTGCGTCATCTCTTCCAGAGAATGACAAACACAGGTCAGGTGCGAGATTGCGGTGAGGTTCGTCTCACGCTGAATCCGGATGATGAGTTCGTGCGTGCGGTAGCGGGTCGATCCACCGGCGCCGTAGGTCACGGAGACGAACGACGGCTTTAGGTTCTGCAACTCAACGATGTTGTTAAACAATTCTTCCGAGGCCGCATCGCTCTTGGGTGGGAAGAACTCGAAGCTGAAGGTGGTCGCGTGCTGGCGAAAAATATCTTGTATGTGCATGTTCGGTCAGTCCTTTGGTCCCGGTTTATCTCGCCCGCATGTCCGGCAACAAGGCCGGTACACGCGGGAAAACGCCCGGTTCGGGTACGCTGAGTTTTACGTTTGGCGCAGGCTGGGGCGCGGGTACGGGGCCGATTTTTTCGAGACGCGGGGGTTGCTGCAAGCGATCGAGTTGGAACCAGTTCGATCGCCCGGACGCCCACACCAGTCGGTAGTCCTGCCCATCCGACCGTAACGGCACGGAAGCAATTAACCCATCACCCGGCATCAGCGTGATTTTGCCCGAGTGCCCATCGGGTTGAAACGTGTAGCTCGTGTAGGGTCGGTTTCGCTGGCCTTCACCGAGTCGTTTGAAATTGTAACTCGTGGGTTGCTGACCAATCGGCTGAACCGTGAGGATGAAGTTCCCGGACGGCGTTGCCTTCTGTTCCAGAAGATCGTCAGGCAACGTCACAACAATGCTCGGCATGGTCAAGTCGTAACGCTCTTGCAGCAGAAAAGCCCGCAATTCCGTGAGCGGACTTGGTGCGGCTTCTCTCTCGGATAACTCCTGCAGCAAGCCAAGGAGTTTATCCCAATCGCGCATCGGCGGCGGCGTGAGCAGTTCGTTGCCGAGGCGTTTCCAACCCTCGCGGGATTCCGCATTTCCACCGAGTTGCGCCAGGATGATCCGGCGCACCTGGCGTCGGGCGGTTTCTAGAATCGAGCGGAGGCGCAAATCCACGGCTTGGCGGACGGCGTCCGGGTAGCCGGATTCGAGCCATTCCGGGAAGCAACTTTTGGCGAGACTGGTTGCGACACCCTCTTTGGTGCGCGAAGGGAACGACGCCAGTAATGCGGCCAAGCGTACCGACGCCAGTTCCTGGGAGCCGATCCCGTCTGGTGTCGGTTCGGGTAAATCCAGAACTGGTGCCGGTGTCCCTGGTCCCGTCGTCAGGCCGATGGCGTCCGTGAGGTCACGCAAACAACGCAAGCGATCACGGGTGTCTTCCCAATCTCGCCGCGCGATGCTGACTCGCTCGAAACTGAACCCCACAGCGTAGGTCAGTTTGCGCCCCCGCAGCACTGGCACCGTCGGCGATTTCTCCATTTCATCCGCTGTTCGGAATGGTGGCGATTCCGCGTCGGCCAACAAGGTCACGCTCAAGGAACGCCACCCGAAATCCGGCGGCTTGTCCGTCAGAAGCAACTCGTTGGCACGACGAATTAGCCCACGATACCAGTCATGCACCCGTTCTTCGGCTTCACGGGCCAGCACCAAATCGGTCTTCCACTTCGCCCAAAGCTGAACCGCTTCGGTTTCATTCCAAGTCGCCGCGAACTCACTGGGTGGCGCCAATGTGTCGTTCAAATCGAGTGCGAGTTGATCGACTTGCTCGCGGGATCGTAACTCCGCCGGACCGAGGCGAGGCGGCTTGAACCGGCTGCGGTAGTCTTTGTACTTTTCAAACTCAACGAGTCGCGTCGTGACGAACTGTTGGAAGTCGTCCGATAAGTCCGCAAACCCGGAACTGGTATGGATGCTGTTTAGCTCTTTGTAATAGCGACCAAAGTGCTTGTCGGAGAATCGGACGGCAATCGCGGGTTCGGACGCCTGGTACGCTTTCACACGCTCAGCGAGCAAGTTGGACGAACCAAATCCGCCGGTCGTGGCGAACAGTAACACACCAAACATCATCAACGCCAGCAACCCCGCTGCCCCGCCGACCGTCCACCGCAATCGTTTGCGTGCGGACTGGACGCGGTCCAAGTGATTGCGTGCGGCGAGCAAGCACTCCGTCACCAAATCGGCGACACCAAACGTGCCGTTCGGGTCCGCGTAGCCCTTGAATGCAGGACTAGTGGGAATCTGGATCGACGTGGCGTGCAAGCTGAGGTCGATGCTACCAAAGCTCAAGAATTGGGATTCGACTGCCGTCGAGACATCATCGCCGAAATACTCCTCGAACTGGTGCTGAACTGTCGATTCGCGTTCCGTTACACGTTGCAGCCAATCGGTTGGGGTGTCACCGGGTTGGTACAACGCATCACATTTCGTGAGCGTCAAAAACACCGGCAGGCCGCCGACTTCGCGGCCATCAGTGCGGCCCTGTTGGAGTCCTTTGACAAAGCCCTGAAAGTTTTGCAGCGTCTGGTTGACCACAATGTCAGAGGCATAGGCATCAATAATCAAAATCAACGCATCGGCGTTGCGAACCTCTTCGACGATTGCGCCGCGTGAGGTTCGGCGAATCACCGCTTCCGGGGAAGTCAGTAAATCCCCGGCGGCTTTCCCGTCGCAATCGTAGAGCGTAAAGGTACTGCCCGGTGCGCCCACGTCCGGATTTTCAACGGGGATGTCGTGGGGGACAATTTCCCGCCCCACTCGATTCGTTGGCTGGGTTGCCGTTAACGTGACCGTGAACTCGTCCGGCTTCATTGTGCGAATGAACACATTGAGTAGGGCGGACTTACCAGAGTAGGGCGGGCCGAAAAAGACGATTCGTGGCGTGCGGGGGCTGGTTGCGTTGCGGGTGGGGTCGGCAGTTTGCGGGGCAGTGGCCATCGGGCAAAAACTACTCTTTTTTCGGGAGAATGACACGCATCCCGGCGTCGCGTGCCCAGCTTTCGAGGTCCAGGACGCCACTATTGTTGCGATCGGTTCGCGGTGTCAACTGGATGTCGATAGCCAGCGGTTTCGTGGTCGTGGCTTTGCGCGTCTTAATGGCGTCTTTGACTTCATCCAACGACTTCGCGGTCCGGTCCTTCTCGATCAGGTAGAACTTCTCATCCTTGACATCGGTCCCACTGAGAATCGTGATTTTCAGCGTCTCTTCCGGCCCCTTCGGTTCCGGTGTCGGTGGTGGCGTCACAGGTTGCTGTTCAGTGGACACCGTTGATGTCCCCGAACTGTTGCCGGTTTTCTCGGTGGTTCCGTCGCCCTTGCCGGGGCCGTCGGTTGTGCCACCGTTGCCGGCGCCGAACACGATTAGGGCCACAAGAATTGCCCCGCAAACTCCGCCGATCATGCGGAGCACTTTGTGAAGCCCGTCCGGCGATTTGCCGCCGGTTAACCAGCGGTCCACAAAATAGGCCGCCAGACCCATCAACACAAAACCAGCCAAGAAGCCCCCGCCGACGGCGAGGAAGTTCAACAGAAGCGCGATGACGTGTTCGGGGTTCACGAAAAGAAATGCCAAAAGAGTCATCATGGTCGCATCCCTCAACCTTAAGATCTCACAACGCCCCACGGGTTGTCGAAGCCGTGCGGAACGTCTTGGAACCAGCGGCGGTACGCTTCAATTTGCGGTTGCTCCGGGAACCCGGATCGCTTGCGGGGGTACAGGATCAGGAAGAACACGTCTTTGCCCTTCGCCCCCCGCCGGTGTTGGTCAATCAGTCGCTGGGCGTCGGCTTGGTCGCGGACTTCTTGCCGTGGATCGGCGCTGTCTGAATCGAAGTAGAACAGCTTGCCGTTCGCCGCGTCAATCTCCATCACCCGAACACTCATGCGGCTGGCGGGGTTGCTAGCGGCACGGGTCAAGCGGTCGATCTCGACGTTGGATTGCTCAACTTTTAGCTCCAATTCCAGAAGCTTTTGCCGGAGTTCCTCGACGGATTTCCCCGTCGTGCTATCGGCACTGTCAGGGTCCGGCGTTCCTTCCGGGTTACTGACGAACGGCATCAGTAAGAAAATACAGAACAGCAAAATCAGCACGTCAATGAGCGGGATGAAGAACCGGGTAATCGACCGTTGCGGAGGCCGGATCATGCGTTGCCCCCGCGTGAGACGTTCTGGTAGCCATCGAGTGGCCGTTGCGCGGACGTCAGTTCAACAATCTGTTGCGGCGG
>JAYSXU010000039.1:0-2189 GCA_043716965.1 Fimbriiglobus sp. | reverse complement strand
TGCACTCTTTACCTCGCCTTGCTCACCCCTCACCCCTCGCCCCTATCCCTATTCTCCTCGATGAATTCGGGGCGATTCTGGACCGGACGCTGGCCAAGGTGGTTGCGTTCAACTTGCGGAAGTTGGCAACTCACGCCGGGGTCGGCGTCTTGTGCGCGACGACGCATGAGGATTTGCTGGAGGACTTGAATCCGGATGTACACGTGCGGTGTTTGGGTGACGGCCACGTCGAAGTAGAGCGACGAGCCGTAAAAAAAAACGGGTCGGCTTTGCGGACGAGTTTTGGCTCTCGGACGGCACCCGGTGCGACTGGCCGTACTTCGCTCGGTGGCATTACCGCAGCCACCACCTCGCCTTCACGCGCCGGGTGATTGTACTGTGGCACGCCGCCGAACCGGTCGGCATCTGCGTGTTCAGTGCCCCGGCCGCATCGCTGAAATTGCGGTCACAATTCTTCGGGCTGCAAAACCCACGCAGCCGCGTTGCACTGACTTCGCTCAACCATCAACTCTGGTTATTGCAGCGCCTGGTGATCCATCCGACGTATCGTGGTGCCGGGATTGCATCAGCTTTTGTGCGGCGGTGTTGCGAACTCTGCCCCGTCGATTGGGTCGAAACCCTGACCGCGATGGGCCACGCCAACCCGTTCTTCGAGCGGGCCGGGTTCACGAAAGTAGGTGTGATTCGCAAATCAACTACCGCAACCGGAAGTACCCATCATGCCTACGGTCACGGCAACACTGTGACTGCCGAGACCGTCGCCAAAAGCCGTCACAGCGAACCCGTCTACTACGTCTTCGACAACCGCAACCGGGCCGCTCATTCCTTGTCGTCGTCGGCGTCTTGAAGGGCTTGAAACAAGCGATCCCAGCCGGCGGCGCCGGACTTGGGTTTGGGGGGCGGGGCAACGGGTTTGGGCGGCGGGTCCGTGAGCAGGGGGGCGGCAAAGAACGCGGCTTCTTGTTCTAGGATCAGGTCGATGACCCAGCACCCGCGTGTGTGGGCGGGGCCGTCCGGGGCGTGGGCTTCGGTCCCGCGACAATGGCGTAGAACGGCTTCTTCATCACAATCGGCATCGAGTAGCGCGTCGGCCAAGATCGGCATGTTTTGGAAGTCGCGTTGGGCATAAATCGCTTGAGCCAACCCGACCACGGTGGACGTTCGCCAGTTGGGTTCAAATCGGTACGGCTTGAAGGGGTTCCCTACCATGTCGTGCAGGAATCGCACGACGGCTTTGCGGTCGGAGTTCTGCTTTTGTTCTTCCAAATCCCCGTGCCGGATCGCCCCCGATTCGTCTTCCTTGGTCACAATTTGCAGTGCGGTTGCGTAGCGGAGGTTGATGTTGCGGCGGTTGTCTTGATCGGCGGCTTCGTCCCCGGCGGCTTTTAACTTCAGCGCCGACGACGCATGAAGGCTGGCGGCGGCCCGAACCCGACTCGCTTCAATCACCTGCCGCCGAACTACCGCCAGTTGCTCCGGTCCCGGTGGCATTTGTATCAACGCCGCCACGACCGCCGAGGCGTTCATCATCGCTTCCGCTGCCCCTTCCACGGAGTTTCCCGCGTAGCGGCAGGCGGCTTGAAACAGCGGGGCGGCGGGGTGGGTTTTGCGGTCGTCGGTGTGCTGAAAACTTTCGGGGTCGGCGTCCGGGTCGGCGGTGCGGACAATCTCCCGTTGAACGTGTCGGGCGATTTCTTGGGCGGCTTCGGTGGCCGATTCGCGGTTCTCGACCCACTTCAGCAAGTCCGCATGGGTGTGGGTTGTGCCGGGGTTGTGTTCGCACCATTCAATGGCCGCACGCAGTGGCCCGTCCGGCAGCATGTCCCAGACGCGCCGCGTCATCACACACGCCAACAAATGCCACTGCCGTGCCGACAGCCGGTCGCCGACCCGCAGCAGCATCCCTTCCGGATCTTTGCCTTTCAACCAATCCGCTTCCGTCATGGTGCCACCCGTCAACCGCAAAGTCTGGTGAACCGATTCGCGCAGCAAAAACCCATCCTAGGCAACGTGTTAACTTATTCTACCACAAATGCAATTCCATGACTGCTCCCGGCGAATTGAGTTGCACCCCGGTCGTTGTGAAAACTTATGGTTGCATATGGGCGCAAAACGCAGCAATATATCTTCCTGCCGCCTTTCCCAATTCGGAGCCACTGTCATGCCGCGCCTGTCGTCAACCAACCGCC
>JAYSXU010000380.1:0-4492 GCA_043716965.1 Fimbriiglobus sp. | reverse complement strand
TCAACAGCCGGACGTTTTTCTTCCAGCCTTTCAGCAGTGACAACGCACTGTCAGTGTAACCGGGCGCAATCACGCACACGACGAACCGCTCGCCGGTTATGAGTGCGGTCGCCGTCGGTTCGTCCAGTTCACGGTTAAACGCCAGAATCCCGCCGAACGCCGACAGCGGGTCGCCGCTCCACGCTGCCGTAAACGCACCGGCTAAAGTCGCCGCCGTCGCCGCACCGCACGGGTTGTTGTGCTTCACGACCACCGCCCCCGGCTCCGCGAACTCCCGCACGAGGTTCAACGCCGAATCGAGATCAAGGATGTTGTTGTAACTGAGTTCCTTGCCGTGAAGCTGTTCCGCCGTGGCGATGCTGGGACGAGTTAGTTTAGGTTCGACGAAGAACCCGGCCTGCTGGTGCGGGTTCTCGCCGTAACGGAGCGGTTGCTTATTTCGGAAATAGCCGTTGATGATGGACGGGATCGGCGAGCCTGTCTGGGTTCCCCAGTGCTGCTGGAAAAAGTAAATAAAAATCGCGTGATCGTACCCGGCGATGATGCCGAACGCAAAGTATGCCCAACGCTGGCGACTCTCTCGCGTAGTCTGCCCACCATTTGCCGCCATCACATCCAACACTTCTTGGTACGCCCTGGGGTACGCTGCCACTACTACGCTCTCGAAGTTCTTCGCCGCCGCACGGACCATGCAGGGGCCACCGATGTCGATATTCTCGATCGCCTCGGCTTCTGTAACCCCTATCCTCCCTGCCGTTTCCTCGAAGGGGTACAGGTTGCAGACGACGAGGTCGATCTCCGGCAGGTGGTGTTCGGCCAGGGTCATCATGTGTTCGGGCTTGTCGCGCTTGGCCAACAGCCCGGCGTAAACGGCGGGATGCAACGTCTTCACGCGCCCGTCCAGGATTTCCGGAAACCCCGTGATCTCCGCAACGTCCTTGACCTGTAACCCCGCCGCCGTCAGCGCCGACTTGGTCCCCCCGGTTGCGATCAACTCGACGCCGTACTTCGTCGCCAACTCCGTCGCAAACTCTACCACCCCGGTCTTGTCAGACACGCTGAACAAAGCCCGCCGAATCGGACGCAACATAGTGAACCCCAAATTAAACGCAGCGACAATCAGATAGGTTGTTGTAGCGATGTGGGTTGATGTGGGGCAGTGTGGCGACGGGCGAGGAATTGGACTGAGGCCATAAGCTTTCGACGGCACCTGAATAGAAATTTCCGACTACTCCTGACTCGGCGCCGAGGAACACGAATTGCTGTACTAAGCTGCATAACTGCCAGGAACGGACTTCCATCGCCCAGATGGTGAGTCGAGATGTGGGTCAGGAATTGAGACGCCGATGCTGATCGCAAGAATCATCGAAGAATGGATGTCTCGGACGACTGGTGTCGTCGCGGCAATGGTGTTGGCTTTGCTCGCAATTCTCGTGACCACTTTGTTTCAGAGGCCCGACTTAGCACCCTGGCTGTTGTGTGGCGTTTTCGGTGTGGTGACGATCGTCACAATGGGCTTTCTGCGGGCAGAGGGTCGGCGTGCGAAACGGGATCGGGCAATTCTGTGCGACATCATTGATGCCAAGTGCGCGGAACTGACCCGGCTCGCCAATCACCCGGAACACAAGCAAAGCGAAGAGCGTTTGCGGCTGCTAGAATCGGCGGTGGTTCACGCCCGCGATGCGGTCGTGATCCTCGAAGCGTCTGTCGATTCCCAATCGGGTCGTGCGGTCCTGTATGTGAACGACGCTTTCACGCGCATGACCGGGTATTCCTCGGCGGAAGTGCTGGGCCGTTCGCTGCACCTACTGGGCGGGCCGAAGACCGATCCGCGCACGCTGGAACAGATGCGGACGGCGTTGAACGCGGGGGAGTCGCTTCAGGTCGAGTTGTTGAACTACCGCAAGGACGGCAGCGAACTCTGGGTGGAATTGAGCCTCGTCCCGGTACCGGACCGCACCGGGCACTGCTGTTCGCACTGGGTGATGATTCAGCGCGATGTGGGCGAACGCAAACGCGCGGAGCAGGAACTGCGCGAGCGCGAAGAACAATTGCGAGTCGTGGGCGATAACTTGCCGGGCGGGGTCGTTTACCAAGTCGAAGTCGAACACCCCGGCCACTTCCGTTACACCTACATCAGCGCGGGGATTGAACGGATAACCGGGGTGACCGTCGCCGAAGTCCTCGCCGACTCGCACTCGTTGCACGGCCTGATTCACCCGGAAGATTTGGCCCGGTTCCTGGAGGACAGCCAAATTTCGCGGCGCGACTTGACGCCGCTGAATTGCGAGTTTCGGCAGTACGATACGGCCGGCGAACTGCGCTGGATTCACCGCCGTTCGATGCCCGAAGTCGTGGCCGACGGCCGTCGCCGTTGGAACGGTGTGCTGGTCGATGTGACCGAGCGACGCAACCTCGAAGACCAACTACGTCAATCGCAGAAAATGGAAACGGTCGGCCAACTCGCTGGCGGGATTGCCCACGACTTCAACAACCTGTTGACCGGCGTGCTGGGCAACCTGAATCTGGTGGTCCTGCCGCCGGACGATCCGAACCGCCCGCTGATTCACACCGCCGAGCGGGCCGCGTTACGGGCCGCCGACCTCACGCGGAAGTTACTCGGGTTTGCGCGCAAGAATCAACTCCTGGTCATGCCCGTCTGCGTGGCCGATTTCATTGGCGAAGTGACGGACTTGCTGGACCGCACGTTAGACCCGCGCATCCACATCAGTACCGATCTTGCGGTGACGCCCCTGGTCATGGCGGACGCCACGCTGCTGAACCAAGTGCTGTTGAACCTCTGCATCAACGCCCGCGATGCCATGCCACAAGGTGGTGAACTCACCATCCGGACGCGGACCGTGGAGATTGACGACCGCGATACCCAAATCCACCCCGAAGCCCGTCCGGGATCCTACGTCCGGGTGACGGTCGAAGACACCGGCGTCGGCATGACCCCGACCGTGAAGGCCCGGTTGTTCGAGCCGTTTTTTACCACGAAACCCCTTGGGCAAGGGACCGGCTTGGGCTTGGCGATGGTCCACGGCATTGTCAAACAGCACAACGGGTGGATCGCCTGCGACTCCGAACCGAACGTCGGCACGCGGTTCCACATGTACCTGCCGCAGGCCACGCACGTCGCGTCCCCCAAGCGTTCCGACGTGTTCTCGCGACGATTCCTGGAACGGACCGCCCCCCCGAGTACGGACGTGGCAACGCCGCCGCCCCGCGCCACACCGAACCAAACCGTGTTGTTGGTCGATGACGAAGAAATGATCCGCGCCATTGGTCGAAACGTGTTGGAGGCCGCCGGGTTCCGTGTCCTGGAAGCGGAGGACGGCATCGCCGCCATCGACGTGTTTCACCGGGAATACGCGACGATTGCCCTCGTGATTCTCGACCTGATGATGCCCCGCCTCTCGGGTCAAGACGCCTTCCAAACCCTAATCGCGATCGACCCCACCGCCCGTATTCTGCTCTCCAGCGGCTACAGCGCCGACGACATTTCGGACGTGATCGGCGCCTACGGTCGGCTCTCCAAACCTTACCGCCCCAACGACCTCCTCAGTGCCGTGAAAGCCGCGCTGGCGTGCGAAGAGTTAGTTGGCAGCGGGGAGTAAATCATTTCCCGTTTCTGAGCGGGGGACGTTAGTCCCCCGAGGTTGGACCGACTCGGGGGACTAACATCCCCCGCTCAGAAATCCACTAGCCGCTCGATACCCGATCTCCCGCATCATCTTCGCCGTCACTACGAACGGCGCTTTCGGGATCGTGTCCAACCGGAAGTGCGGTAACAATTCGACCGCAGCGATCGGTTCCGGTCGCGGCAGCCAGCCGCACGACCACGCGAGCAACCCGAGGACGGCTTCCGGTTTCACGCCCACTTCGCGCATGGCGCTGAGACGGGTGTCGCCGTGGCGTTTGGCGAGTCGGCGGCCATCTTCGCCGACGACGAGAGGAACATGGATGAATCGCGGAACGGGTAAATTCAAGGCGTGATACAGCAACAATTGCCGCGGCGTGGAGGTCACTAGGTCATCGCCGCGCACCACTTCCGTGACACCCATCGCCGCGTCATCGACCACGACCGCGAGTTGATACGCGGGAATGTTGACCGCACGCCACACCACGAAATCGCCACCGGCTTGTTGCAAATCAATCGCCACTTCGCCCAAGTAACCGTCCACGAAGCGCGGTGAATCGGCAACCCGAAACCGCCACGCGAACGGCTTATCGAGAGTGGCGGCATCGCTGGCTTTTCGGTGGGCGCAGGTGCCGGGATAGGTCGGCGGTTCATGCTCCGCGTGGGGGGCGCTGGCTGCATTCTGGATGTCCGCACGGGTACACGTGCAGGGGTAGACCAGCTCCCGGTGTTGTAGTTTTTCCAGCGCGGCCACGTGGGCGGGCAACTGCGCCGATTGCACCACCACGTCGCCGTCCCAATTCAACCCTAGCCATTGCAAGTCTGCGAGAACTTGCGACACCGCGTCCG
>JAYSXU010000379.1:0-4492 GCA_043716965.1 Fimbriiglobus sp. | reverse complement strand
GTGTCGGGTTGGTCGAAGGCTTCGAGAAGCGGTTGCCGCACGTTACGTTTCATGAAGAGGTACAGGCTGCGGCGCGTGTGTTGCTTCACATCCGTCGTGACCGGCCAGAGGCCGATCGGTTCCGACTCGGTGAAGATCAGGTCGTAGATTTCCGGTTCGAGCGGCACTTTGACGCTGAGTCCGCCGATCTCTTTCGTGAGCGACCCACTTGATGCCAACACCGCATCGCGGATGGTTTCGGCTTCCAGCCGCCGTCGGTTCATTCGCCACAGCAGTTTGTTTTCCGGGTCCGCTTTCAATGCGTCCGCACTCGGTTGAACTTGGCTGGCTTGGCGATAAGTCGCGCTGCACACCATGAGCTGGTGCATCCGCTTCATCGACCACGGCATGACCTCGGCGCCGAGACTCGGCTGCATCAATTCGCACGCCAGCCAATCGAGCAACTCCGGATGGGTCGGCATATCCCCACGTGTGCCGAAGTCGTTCGGCGTGTTGACAATTCCGCGCACGAAATGGTGTTGCCACAGCCGGTTCACCAGCACGCGCGCCGTCAATGGGTGTTCGGCATTCGTTAGCCACTTGGCGAGATCGAGGCGGTCGTTGACGGGCGTGGAAACCGCCGTCATCACGCGCGGCACGGCAGGGGTTACGATCCCCCCCTTGCGTTTCACGTCGCCGCGCTTCAAGAGATGTGTCGCGGACGGCGACTTGTTGTCCGCCACTGCCCACGCTTGCAACAGTGGCAGCGGGCGAGTTTCTTCGATTGCGAATTGCTCGTCCTTCAACTTGTTCCGCTTCGCCCGGTCTTCGTCGTTGAAAGCATTGGTCACGTCATCCCATAACAGCATGACCGTCGGCTTGGCGATCTCGATCAGTTTTTTCTGTTCCTTGGTCCGTTTCTTGGCGTCGGTGGCGTAGGCTTCGCGGGACGGTTCATCCAACTTGCCAATGCGTTCGTCCGTCAGTTTTTTGCGATACGGGTCTTCGATCGCTTTGGTTTGCTTGACGATCGGGGCAAGCTTCGCTTCGATTTCGGCGGTCCGTTTCTTGTGGACTTCCTTCTCCTCGGCCTTCGCCAAATCGACATCCTTGAAGACCGTCCCGCCGAAGACCGCTTGCATCCGGTAGTAATCGCCCAGCGAAAACGGGTCGAACTTGTGGTCGTGGCACCGCGCACAACCCAGTGTCACACCCATGACAGCGGAACTCAGACCGTTCACCATCTCCAGCAACACTTCCTGTCGGTTCTCGTCAGGATCGACGTTACCACTGACAACGTGGACTTGTCCACAACGGTGCAACCCGGTCGCGTGCCACAGGTCAGCAACATCACGTGGGGTTTTGTCCTTCGCCAAAATGTCGCCCGCAATTTGCTCCGTCAGAAACCGATCATACGGCTTATCGGCGTTCAAGCTGCGAATGACATAGTCGCGGTACTGCCACGCATGAGGCCGCTCCGCATCCAGTTCATACCCGTTCGATTCTGCAAACCGCACGACATCCAACCAGTGCTGCGCCCACCGCTCGCCATAATGCGGGGACGCCAACAACCGATCGACCAGCGTTTCGTAAGCCTGCCCCGATTTGTCCGCCAAGAACGCATCAATCTCCGCAGGCGTGGGCGGAAGGCCAATGAGGTCGAAAGTCAGTCGGCGAATGAGCGTGAGCTTATCCGCTTCGGGTGCGAATTGGAGACCGGACTTTTCGAGCTTTGCCAGGACGAACGCATCAATCGGGTTCTTGACCGATGCCGCATTTTTAACAGTTGGGACCGGGGCGCGTTTCGGTAACACAAACGCCCAATGCGCCCGCTCTTTTTTGGTCAGCGCCGGGTCGGCATACTCATCCGCCGCAATAGCCACCGAAACGAGCGACATCGTCAGAAGTGTGAAACAAACCCGGAGTTGGTGCATCGGCATGGTGTGTCGTCCTGTGTCCTGAGAACATCACCACTAGCCTACACCAAATCGAGTGGAGGCCGCCACAATTTATGGGCCATTTTCAACCCCTCGGAATGAAAAGAGATGCCTCTAAGCAACACCACCGTTGCTTGTGGCAATGGCCAGCGCCAGTAGGAAGAAGCGATCAGTGGTCAGGGGATCCAGGTTGATAAGCGGTCGAAAGGCGGCATCACTCTCGGCCCGGACGAGTCGTGTGAACCGTTCAGGCGGGAAGTACGAGAGAACCCGATCGACCGACCCGCCGAGTTTCTCCAACCCGTGACCAACATGCACCTCGACAAAAAAGTCCGCGCCGGAGGCAATGGCGTTCGCGGCACCGGCCAACGCCAGGCATTCCGCTCCTTCCACATCAAGGAAAACGACATCCGGTACCCCAAAACGGTTGATGAGACCATCGACTGTCACGGCGTCAACTGTGATCCGTCCCCAGTGGCCTGTCCCGTCATCCATCTGACCGTTCAGCCCCTCGTTGAACACCAACGTGCCCGGACTGTCCGAAACTGCTGCCTGCACGACTTCAATCTGCAACAACCCGTTCAACTCTCGATTCTTGATTGCAACCGTGGCGTTGTGTGGATTCGGTTCCACGGCCACGACCTGACCCGACGGGCCGACTTCACGGGCCAACATCAACGCGACGACACCTTGATGGGCACCGATGTCTAGCACCCGCGCCCCCGGTCGTAGCCTCGACTGCCGCAACACCGTCACTTCGGGTAGCTCTGGCCAGTCATGGTCATACCACCCTCGTGCAAGCGGGTCAGCCAAGTAAACCTTCAGGGTACCCCCACCATAGGTGTGTTCAACCACTCGCGGTTGGAATGTGCGGATCAGATTTCGGATACGCCACGCGCGGAGTCTGCCTGCCACACTGTCGGGCATCATCCGGAGTAGTACCCGCTTGATTTCAGTGAGCACCGGTCATTCCTCCGATAAGCTTAAATGCGGCGTGCGGGCCGGCACAACAACCTAATAATGGACTTCCACAGGTTAGTCACAATGGACTTACGATAACTAACATGATTTGTGACGACTCCACTTCTATTCGAGTTTATAGTCGGTCGCGTTATCGTTGCAAGGCTTTCGCGGGGTCGGCGAAGATGGCCGGGATGCCGCCGGTGTGGATGAACACGAGGACCGAACCCGGTGCGTAACGCCCATTCCGCACATCGGCCATGAGGCCAGCCATTGCCTTGGCAGAGTAGACGGGGTCGAGCAAAATCGCTTCCGTGGTGGCGAGGGTGTGCAACGCTTCTTGGCTCGCGGTTGACGGGTAGCCGTAGCCGGGGGCCACGTAGTTTTCGTCGGCGTCGATTTCGTCGGGTGTCAATCGATGCGGCAAACCTAACAGTTCCGCTGCGGCATTCGCATCATTCGCCAAGGCAGTCGGGATCGACCACGGCCAGTGCATCGGGCAGATGAGTCGCGCCGGACAGGTCAAACCGAGTAACTTTTTCCCGAGTGCCACACCGGCGCCCGTTGCCCCGGATGACGAGACGTATAGGGCATCGGCAACTAACCCCATTGCCGTCAGTTGCTCGACAATTTCTGCCACGCACACGGCGTAGCTGACCGCCGAAAGTGGCACGACACGCGGGCGGTACCAGTAGTACGGCTTCCGACCCGCGTCCCGAAATTCCTGGGCACGGTCGGCCAAGTACACATCCAGTTCCGGACCAATCTCCGCGTCCGTGAATTCGACGTGCGCCCCGACCAAGTAATCCAGCAACAGGTTCCCTTGCGGTTCGGTGCCGTAGTGCAACCGGCTCAGGTACAGCCGACATTCGAGGCCCAGTTTCGCACAACCGGCTGCGGTTTGGCGACAGTTGTTCGACTGCACGCCAGCACCCCACACGACCATGTCGGCCCCTTGTGCCACCGCATCGCCGAGGAGGAATTCGTTGTGCCGCGCTTTGTTGCCGCCCAGTAGCAACCCGGTGCAATCGTCCCGTTTGATGAAGACGCGCACACCGCCACCGAGGCGGTCAGCAAATCGCGGCACTTCTTCCAACGGCGTCGGCAAGTGGGCCAGCCGGACACGCGGCAAGCGAGAGGCGGCTTCGTGAATTTGCTGGGGAGTGAGTTTTTGCACGTTCGGTCCCACAAGTTGCGACACGTTTTCGGAGTCCCGACATTGTCAGGATCGTGCGAAATGAAACAAGTTCCCCGTTGGACAGCGAGCCGCGACAGGCCCTATGACTAATATGTTGAGCGATGGTGAACGAGTAGTGTTAGCATTTAGACACAAAAAGAAGTCAGGAACCTGATGGCCACGGTCGCCCCATTTGCTACGAAGCCTCATACCACAGTCCGAACCTCGGGGAACAAACCGAAATCGGTGCTGATTATTGGCGCCGGACCGGGCGGTCTGGCGGCGGCGATTTTGTTGGCGCACGCGGGGGTTCAGGTGCGTGTGATCGAACGCTTGCCTCGTGTTGGCGGCCGGTGTTCGGCGATCGAGGAGCAAGGGTTTCGCTTCGATCTTGGGCCGACGTTCTTTCTTTACCCGCGCGTATTGGAACGCATCTTCG
>JAYSXU010000378.1:0-4494 GCA_043716965.1 Fimbriiglobus sp. | reverse complement strand
TGGGCCTTCTTCCAATCCGAGTCGGCGCCGAAATCCGCGAACGACTTCTTGCGGGCGTCCATGTCCTTGTGGGCGATGACGTAGTAAAGCTTGTTCTCGGTGTTGTCGATCGGCACCCAGTAGCCGACGTTGGCCATGCCGTGCTTCTCGAACAACTTCACCGTGTGGTCGCGGAACCGGGCGTTCAAGGCGTTCAACTTACCCGGCGCGGCCGTGTAGATACGCAGTTCAAACAAGCGGCTCTCCTTCTCAGCGGCCAACGAACTCGACGCGACCACGGCAAGCACTGCGGCGGTCGATAGCAAGAATCGGATCACGGGAAACTCCTGACAAATAAGGGAAAGGCGGTCGAAGCGTCAAAGGGCAACTCGGTGGTTTTTTACGCACCGCATGGCAATTTGTCTCAATTTCTACTTTTTCATTCCGCCGACAGGCGGTAGGATTGACGCCACCATCCCACGCCTCCCGAGTGCTACCGATGTCTCTCTCCCGTCGCCGGTTTCTGCAAACGTCCTCCGCACTGGCTCTGTCAGCCGCATCCTATTCGCGTGCCGCCGATTCGCCGAACGAGACAATTCGCGTGGCCGTCATGGGTGCCCGCATCCGGGGCAAGTTCCACCTGGGTGCGTTCCCGTCGCTACCCAACACGGAAGTGACGCACATCATCGAGCCGGACGAATCGTTGATCCCGGCGGCTCTGGAGATTGTGGCGAAGAAGCAGAAGAGCGTGCCGAAGGTCGAAACCGATGTGCGGAAAGCCCTCGACGATCAATCGGTGACGGCCCTTGTTGTGGCCGCCCCGGACCACTGGCACGCGCTCGCCACCGTGTGGGCGTGCCAAGCCGGGAAGCACGTCTATGTGGAAAAGCCGTGTTCGCACAACATCATCGAAGGCCGCCGGATGGTGAACGCGGCGCGGAAGTACAAGCGGGTCGTACAAGTTGGCACACAGCGTCGGAGTGCGGACCACGTGATTGCCGCGCGCGAATTTGTGCAATCCGGCAAGCTCGGGAAGGTACCGTTCGCGCGGGCGTGGATTGCAGGGAACCGCCCCAGTATTGGCAAGAAGGCGAACACTGCCGTGCCAAAGGGCGTCGATTACTCCCTGTGGTCCGGACCCGCGAAGCTGCACGAATTCAACCCGAACCATTTCCATTACAACTGGCACTGGTTCTGGGAGTACGGCACCGGCGAGATCGGTAACAACGGCATTCACATGCTCGACGTTGCCCGCAATGTTCTGAACCTGGATGCCCCCACGCGAGTGACCAGTTCGGGCGGCAAGTATTTCTACGACGACGACCAACAAACGCCGGACACTCAACTGGCGACGTTCGACTTCCCGAACTGCACGCTGGTGTGGGAACACCGCATTTGGGCGAAGGCCGGTCTGGAAGGCGAACCGTTTGGCGTGGCACTTCACGGCGAAAAGGGAACGCTCGTGTTTACCAAGAACGGCTGGGAAGTCCGCGACGGCGTGACCGCAACGCACAAGCACGGCACCGCGATCGAAGTGGCCCACGTGCGCGACTTTCTCGATCGGGTTCGGGACGGCAAAACTCCCACCGCGGACATCGAAGAAGGCCACAAGAGTACGCGGCTGTGTCACCTCGGCAACATCGCCCACCGCGTCGGACGTTCCCTCAAGTTCGACGCTGCCACGGAGACCATTCCGGGGGATGCCGAAGCGAATCAACTTCTCGGGCGGGAATACCGCAAAGGGTTTGAACTGCCGACGGTGTGACAGCGGGTTGTCAGTGTGACTTGCGGGGTTTCGGGACCGCGAACGCTTTCAGCAACGCCCCGGTTTCATCGTCCGAAACCGGGCCAAGCGGCTTTTCCGGTGCGGATCGGACCTCATCGGGTGCCGAACGCTCTTTGAACATCAGCAGCCAATCCAAAAACTCCGTGGACATCCACGCTTTGCTATGGTTGCGTCGCGCCGATTCGTGGAGGCGAAGGTCGTTCGAGATCACGGTCACCAGTCGCGGTTTGGACTCCGCCGCGAGCAGTTCTTCGATCAAGTCGTCCGCCGTGGAGCGGTACGCAAAGTGAACCAAGATGCCGCGATGAAACGATTCCGCCGAGCGACTCGGACCCTTCATCGCATCAAAAACAACCCGGAACTGATCGGTTTTTGCCTTGTGAGGTGCGGAATCCGCGAGCCAATCCAGAAGCTTGCGTCGCGCCGGCTCCAAAGCAGGCTGCCGCATCTTCGGCGTCGCCCACCCGATGGCGTGTAACAAGTTGTACCCATCAATCAGGAAGATCACACGGCACCAGAATACGATTCGTTAGTAATCGTATTGTAGCGCAAAATCGGAAGTGGCGGTTCAACAATCGGCGAGTTGCATCAACTACTCCGTCGCTTCGCCGCCCTCACCGGGGGTGGAGCGGTCGCGGTTGTCCTTCGTTTCGACCTTGTAGTCTTCGCTCAACCAGCGTCCCAAGTCGATGAGTTTGCAACGTTTCGTGCAGAAGGGGTATTGCGGATACTCCAGCCAATTGGCTGGCATCGGCGTCTCGCAGATCGGGCAGAGGACTTTACTCATCACGACTTCTCGGTTTTCTTGCCTTTGGCCGTTGCCTTCGGTGTGGCGGGTTCGGCTGCCGGAGCAGGGGTATCGGCCTTGGGCGTTGCCTCGGTCTTCGTGTCGGCCTTTGTCTCGGGCTTGGCGGTGGCCGCTTCTTTGTCCGCCTTTTCCGCACTCTTGTCCGCGTCGGTTCGGCGGTAGTCGGTTTCGTAGAAGCCCGACCCCTTGAACACGATCGCGGCGCCACTACCGAACAGCCGCCGCAACTTCGCTTTCTTGCATTTGGGGCACTTCGTCAGCTTCTCTGCAGCAAACGATTGCCATTCGTCGAACGCATGGTGGCAAGCATCGCAAACGTATTCATAGGTCGGCATGTCGTCGGTCCAATCCAGTCAGGAAATTTGTGCGCCGGCGGGCGGTGTACTGGCCACGATGACACTGGCGGGGCGGATGACGCGGTCGTGGAGTGTGAAGCCTTGCTGCATGATGCTCACGATCTCACCGGGGGCGTGGTCGTTGGTCGGCTGTTCCATCACGGCTTGGTGCAAGTTTGGGTCAAACTTTGACCCGGCACCAATCTCCATGCGGTTCACGCCGTACCGTTTCAGGATGTCCAGGAACTGGGCAATTGTGGCTGTCACGCCCTTCGACAACGACGAGACATCGCCGGTCTGCTGGGCGGCCCGTGCGGCGAAGTCGAGGTTGTCCAGCGCCGTCAGCAAGTCTTTGACGAGCGGTTCGTACTGGTACTTCCGCTGCCGTTCCGTGTCTTGGGCGAGCCGTTTGCGTGAGTTCTCGAACTCCGCGATCAGCATCTTGTAATCGCCGGATTGCTTCTCCAGTTGCGCGACTTTATTTTGGAGCGTTTCCAGGTCGTTGGCGTCGTCGGCGTATAGGTTCGGTTCGGTCATGGTGTGGCTTCGTGAGTGTCAGGTCGGGCCTACAAGGCTCGACGGAATCATTTGACTTCGTCCGCCGTCAGCCAGTCTTTCAACTTGTTGAAGATGCTCTTCTTGGGCGGCGGTTCATCCCGTTCGGCGTGTTCGATTTCGGCAAGTTTGCGGAACAATTGTTCTTGGTCGGTGGAAAGCGATTGCGGCGTATCCACAACAACTTGCACGAGCAAATCCCCTTTGCGGCCCCCGCGTCGGGACGGCAAGCCGTGGCTCCCGAGTCGCAACACTTCGTGCGTTTGAATGCCGCGTGGCAAGTCGTATTTCACTTTCTGGCCGGTCAGCGTGACGATCTCAATGGTCGCGCCAAGGGCCGCTTGGCTGAACTTGATCGGCCATTGGCAAATCAAGTTTTGGCCGTCCCGCTGAAAGAACCGGTGTTCCCGGACCCGCACCGCGAACTCCAGATCCCCCCGCCCCGCCCCCGGTTCCCCTGCATCTCCCATGCCTTGAAACCGAATTCGGTCACCCGTATCGACACCCGCTGGAATCTCGACTTCCAGCGTGCGGCTGCCGACAATCCGTCCGTTACCCCGACAAGTGGGGCAGGGGTCGGTGATAATCTGCCCGGTCCCGCTGCACGCCCGACACGGCTGTTGAACTTGGAAGAATCCTTGCCGCTGGATGATGACGCGTTGCCCTCCGCACCGTTTGCATGGCGCCGGTTTGGTACCGGATTTCGCCCCAGTGCCGTTGCAGGGTTCACAGGTGTCTTCCCGCTTAATGCTGATCTGTTTTTTGACGCCCGTGGCGGCTTCGACGAGTTCAATGTCAAGGATGGCTTGCACGTCCTGACCGCGTTGCGGCCCGCTTCGTCGTCGGCCCCCTCCACCTGCGTCCGCATTACCGCCGAAGAAACTGCCGAGCAAATCCCCGAACAGGTCGCCCAAGTCTACGTTGACGCCAGGGCCACCCGGCCCGTTGCCACCCGCAAACGCGGCGTGGCCGTGGCGGTCGTAAAGCTGGCGTTTCTGGCCGTCCGCGAGGACTTCGTATGCTTCGCTCGC
>JAYSXU010000377.1:0-4495 GCA_043716965.1 Fimbriiglobus sp. | reverse complement strand
TCGCCAACCCGCCGTGGCCGTGGCCTTCCACATGCGCCTGACGCGACCGTTGATCGGCATCATGTTAGTGATGATGGGATTGGGCGTGATTCTGCGCGATCAGAACAAGAACGTGTTCATCAACGTCGGGCTATGCTTGGTCTTGTGCGCCGTGTTCTACGCAGCAGTCTACGGCTGTAAGTTTCTCGGCGAAAACGATTTCATCAACCCACCCTTCGCCGCCTGGCTGCCAGTGCTCATCTTCGGCCCCTTCTCGATCGTCCTGTTCGATTCGATCCAAACGTAATTGATGGTCGCCCGCACCTAAACGCCAAACATGAGAACCGCAAAATTGGTCTCGGCGCAGGTTGGGGGGCTTGATATTGTTGCCTGCGAAAGTGGCCGGGGGGATGGATGGACCCGGCGAGATCCGTTCCGGAGGAAGGACCCTATGCGTTCGTTAGCTCGTCGCGCCGCTGCCGTTATTCTTAGCACCGCAGTGGCATCACAAGTCTTCGCTCAACCCCCCGTCGCACCACCTCCGGCATCGCCTGCGCCGGTGGTTGGAACGCCTGCGCCAGTTGTACCCGCACCGGCGCCGTTAGTGCCGGTTCCCGCGCCCCTTGCCAAACCCGTCGAGCGGCCCACCGGCGTGGCCGCAACGGTGAACAACCAACAAATTCCCGAAGTCGCCGTGTGGCGCGCGTTGCGGCAGTTCCCAGTGGAAGAACACGCGATCGCCCGCAAAGAAATTCTCAACCACTTGATTGAGAACATGCTGATCGATCAATACCTCGTCGCACTCAAAATCGAAGTCACGCCGGCGGAAGTGGATAAGCTTCTCGAAGAACTCAAAGCCGAGTTGAAAAAGGCGAGCAAGGACTACGCGACCGAACTTCAATCCATGATGCTGACCGAAGCCGAGTTTCGCGTTGAAGTTTCGGCCCAAATGAAGTGGGACAAGTTCCTGAAGCAACAAGGTACCGATCAGGCCCTGCAAGGCTTCTTCGACAAGCGTCCCGATCTGTTCGACGGCTCGTTGGTTCGTGCCCGGCACATTTTGCTGACGCCCGGCACGGAGCCGGTCAAGATCGCTGAAGCCAAGAAAAAGCTTACCGACATCAAGGCCATGATCGCCGCCGAAGGTGACAAAGCATTTACAAGTGCTGCTGCTGCGGATCCGCTGGCCAAGGAAACGGCCCGCACCAAACGTGTTGATGAAGTCTTCGCGTTGATGGCGAAGGATTACTCGACGTGTCCCTCGAAATCCAACGGCGGTGACTTGCAGTTCTTCCCCCGCGTCGGGGCAATGGTCGAGCCGTTTGCCGAAGCCGCGTTCAAGCTCAACCTGTTCCAAATGAGCGACGTTGTCGAAACGGAATTCGGCCAACACCTCATCATGGTGATTGCCAAAAGCCCCGGCAAGCCGCGTAAGTTTGACGAAGTGAAGGAAGACGTCCGCGCCGTCTACGCGATGCAACTTCGCCAAGCCGTCGTCGGCCAAATGAAGCCGAAGTCGCAAATCGTGATGACGCCAACACCGGCAGCCGCCACAACACCGGCACCAACGGGCGTACCTGCACTCGTAGCGCCTGGCGCTCCGCCGAAGATGTGATCGAGAAACTTGGTGTCGCAGAACAAAACCCACGGGATCGCCCGTGGGTTTTGGCGTTCGTGTCTGGCAAATTTTTCGGGCAACTTGATTTTGGCAGGAATTTGTGGGTCGTGGTCGAGGCTTTGTGAGGCCCGACATTGGACAATTCCCAGCAAAAAAACCAGATGATTGTTCGGTGGCCGTTTCGTGTCGGGCCTCGCAAAGCCTCGACCACGACCTACAAAATCATGTCCGAATCGCTTGACATAAAAATTTGCCGGACCCTGTGCATGCGTTGTTGGAAGAAACGACTTCCACCCCTGGTAAGAAAATTTCTAGTGACTCCGGCTCGTTTCTAACGGTACGGTCGATGGACTCGCAACGCTTCGAGCGCCTTGCGAATGTCGGGGGGAAGTGGGGCTTCGACTTCGATCCATAGCCCCTTCTTCGGGTGCTTGAAGCGCAGTCGAAAGGCGTGCAAGGCTTGGCGGTGGATGAGGATTTCATTCTCGGATTCGGGCAAACCGGGCAACACGTCCGAAAGCGAAAACCGATCCCGCCCGCCGTACACGCGGTCTGCCAAGACCGGGCACTTCACGAACAATAAATGCACCCGAATTTGGTGCGTGCGACCCGTGCGGGGTTGGACTTTCACCAGCGTGTAGCCCCGGAAGCGTTCCATCACTTCGTAAAAACTGCACGCATCTTTCGCATCGGGATCGGTGGCGTCGAGCGTGGCAACCATTTGTTCGCGGACGTGCGTATGGTGCTTGAGGCGGGCTTCGATGTAATCGCTATCCCGGTCCAGTTCGCCGACGACCAGCGCGACGTATTCTTTATGAACCTTGCGTGCCGCGAATTGCGCACAGAGTTCCCGGTGTGTCACGTCGTCTTTGGCAATCAGAATCACGCCACTCGTGTCGCGGTCCAGGCGGTGAACGATGCCCGGTCGGAACGTGCCGTTGGCCCGGCTCAGGCAGTCCTTGAACTGAAACGCCAAGGCGTTTGCTAGCGTCCCGCTCCAGTTACCACGGGCGGGGTGAACCACCATGTTCGCGGGCTTGTTGATGAGCGCAACGCACTCGTCTTCGTAAAGCACTTCGAGCGGAATGTCTTCGGGAACGATGACATCATGAATCGGTTCCGGCAGTTGGACATCCAGTTTGTCGTCGTTGCGGACCTTGTAGCTGGACTTCAGCACCCGCCCGTTGACCTTGATGTGTCCGCCTTCGATCGCCTTTTGCAACTCGGACCGGCTGAAGTCCTGAAAGTACATGTGCAAATACTGGTCGAGCCGCATCCCTTCGGCTTTGAGCCGCACGAGTAGCTCAACGGGTTCGCGCGACCGGGCATAGGCAGGCGACGGGACGAAGTCGTCCGGTTCCGGGGTCAGTAGCTCGTCGTCGAAAATGGGATCGTTCATGGGCCTCTCAAACCAGCGTTCATCACAAGCCACCGAGAAATCCAAACCAAACCGTCTGGATTTCTTACTGCTTTTGTACGGCCAACGGACCCCATGCCACTCCGCGGTGTACGAGTCTGGCAAATTTCGTGTGTCACCTAATTTCTCTGGTGGGTCAAAGCAAGACTGTTCACCGCCAGAGGTGCAGCGCAATCCATTTGAATTAGTTTTGGTTTGCTCTGCGGCTCCGCGTCTCTGCGTGAGGTCGGTTTTCGTCCGACTCAGCGCTTCACGTGGACTTCGACATCCCATTGGCGAACCATTTCATCGAGTTGCGGTTCGAGTTGCGTAAACTGCGCGCGGTTGAACACCAGCACGACTTCAACGCGGTCGGCATCGCGCTCGTCGGCAGGCAACTCGCCGACGGGTTCCAGTTGGAGGTTCGACAGCATCGTTTCGTCGAACCCGGATAGGGACAGTTGCGACAGTGCGTTCAGTTCCAGTAGCAAATCGCGCAACTTCGTCGGGTCGTAGCGGCCTTGGGCTTCTTGGTTATTCAACACGACGTTGAGGGCTTTTTCCCGCGTCGTATTGAATCGCACCACCGAGACCGGCACCTCGGTCACGCCGAGTTCGTGCAAGATCCGCAACCGCGCATGACCGCCCACGACGTGCCCGGTTGTCTCGTTCCACACCAGCGGTTCGACCAAACCAAACTCCAGCAAGCTCGCCCGCAACTTGCGGTAAGCCGCGTCCGTCGGCTTCAAGACCTTTCGCGGGTTGTACGGCGACGGCGTTAACTGCGCCAACGGCAACGTGCGAACTTCGATCGGTGCAATAGACATCGTGGAAACCTCGAAATGATACAAATGTTCACACTGTCCAATCTAACGTCGCCTTCGTCCAACAACATCTCAGTAACTTCGCACTCGGACGGTGAACTTGATGAACTTGCCCATTTGGACCGTGTTGCCGTTTGCGGCTTTATTGGCGTGCATTGCGGTGTTGCCGATCGTGGCGGGGCATTGGTGGCACGCGAACCGGAACAAGGCGATCGTGGGCGGGTTGTTGTCGTTGCCGATCGCGGGTTATCTGTTGGGGGCGGGCGTTGGCACGCAGCACGAGCTGTTCCACGCGCTCGAAGATTACGGTTCGTTTTTGGTCATGCTCACGGCGCTTTATGTCATCTCCGGAGGGATCGGGCTTCGCGGGTCGCTGCCGGGGAAGCCGTCTACGAATGTCGCAATCCTGGCAATCGGGGCGGTACTGGCGAACCTGATTGGCACAACGGGTGCTAGCATGGTGTTGATCCGCCCGTTCCTGCGCGCGAACCGCAACCGCAAGGGTTTGCAATACCTGCCGGTGTTCTTCATCTTCGTCGTCAGCAACACGGGCGGCCTGCTCACCCCGCTCGGCGATCCGCCGCTGTTCCTGGGGTTTTTGCAGGGTGTCGATTTCTTCTGGACGCTGCGATTGTGGCCACAATGGTTGCTCGTGAACGCCCTCGTGATCGGCGTCTT
>JAYSXU010000376.1:0-4497 GCA_043716965.1 Fimbriiglobus sp. | reverse complement strand
AGTTGATTAACCCGAGCTTCATAGAAAAATCCTTGCACGCGATCGCCAGTTTCGCTAGACCGATGGACGCCAGTTACTGTAGCCTGTCCCGGTGCGGTTGGAAGACGCGAGTTGCCATCGAACTGTGTTAGATGTGGAGTTTGCGATGATCTTCGACGCGGTCACCATTTCAAAATACGCCGGGGTTGCCGCCGCACTCATCTTGTCAGGCTTTGGCGCGCCGATCCCGGAAGAAATTCCCATCGTGACCGCAGGCGCAATGGTCGGGCACGATAGCCAACTCGAAGCCGTGGAAGAACTCCTAAATGGCGCGATCGGCGGTGGCCCTGCGGCCTATCTGACTCCGGTACCGGATGCCATCCTGCACTGGTGGATCATGCTGCCGTTGTGCATCGTCTCCGTGGTAATCGGTGACAGTGTCCTGTACACCGTTGGCCGGGTTTGGGGCACGCGATTGATGCGTCTTCAATGGGTGCAACGGCGGATTTTACCCCTCGATAAACAGCAACAAATCGAAGCCAACTTCCACAAGAATGGCATCATGATCTTGCTCGGCGCCCGACTGACACCCGGAATCCGCTCGCCCATTTTCGTAATGGCGGGTATCTTGCGGATGCCGTTCCGTCGCTTCCTACTGGCTGATGCGCTCTATGCCATCCCCGGTGTGAACCTGCTGTTTTGGTTGTCGTACTGGTTCACGGATCAATTCGTCGAAGCGATCAAAGCCGTCGATCGGCATCGCCCCACGGTGATCCTGGCGATTCTGTCCGCAGCCAGTGGCGTCGTGATTTACAAATTCCTGACCAGTTGGAAGCTCTCGACCGGCAACGTCGAGGACATCCCCGCCTACGCCAAACCCGTCGGCGTCGTAACCAACGCGATCGAGAAAACCGTCGAGAAGACGATCGAGAAGACGATCGAGAAGACGGCCAGCGTCATCGACAAAGTGACACACCCGATGGGCCACTCCGCAAACCCAAAATCCGCCCTGGCCCCCAAGCCCGTCCCCGAACCAGCCAACCCGTCGGAACACTAAATCCCGTGTGGCAGACACTCTTGAGCCGCCCGCAAGACTTTACCATCGGGGCGACGGCGGAAGCGTGGTTCACCCGGATTGCTGAGGTGTTGTTGAATCGGACCGTCTTGGTCGTGAACGGCGCGTCACATCGGTTGATCGAAATCGAGTTTTATTACAACATCACCGGCCACGCGGACGACTTTGCCCACTCCCATCCGCTTCAAGCCCTGAGTGGCCGCTGGTACTTTCACCGGACGGGCGAATCTTACCGGGGCGGAAGTTTCAAGGGGTTGGATCTCGCACTTGGGGATGGTGTCGGTTACGGCGGGGTCTTGTTACGCGGGTTGGAGAAGCCGGACGGGACAATCATTGATGGGCCTTCCTTGCTCGTTGATTACTTGTTGAAGACGACCCGCCACACAAGCATCGTCGATTTGGACGCGGCGATTGCGGATAAGCTGGCTTGGGATCATCGTCAACCGCTGATGCTTCGGGAAGCGGACTTAACCCCACGAGAGTTGTTGCGAACAGCCCGAATTGGTCTTTCGTGGAAGCGGCGAACCGAATTGGCCAACGAACCGAACCGCCATTTTCTGGTGCGCCGCTACCGTTACCTCAGTCAACCGGCGCGAACCGCGAAAGGCAAACTCCAGACGGTTCTGGCGTTGCTAGCGGACGGCTTTTCACCGGAGGCGATTCACACAATGACCGGCAGTTCGGTGAAAGTAATCCAACGCTACGCGGCTGAATTTGTCGCAGGCCGACACGAGCCGAATCTGGCCCGCTACTACGGATGCGCATGGCGTTCTGCGGACGTTTGTCGCCTCCACGGTGCACTTCGGGTGCCTTGAGGGTGCCTTGAGCCGGTGATCGGATCTCGGAAAATATCCCCAGAGTCCGGTTACTGGTCTCGCGGAGTTTTGGCCGATAACTACAATAGACAAACTCTGACCTCACCCTGTGCCGTCGCGGGGTGCTTTTAATCGCCCGCGCACAAGGGAAAGCCATCGTGGCCCGTAAAGAAGCTGAAATCGCACTTCCGCTAGAAAAGCGGCAGGAAATCTTCCTTTCTGTCGTGGAATCGCAGGACAAAGGGATGTCTGTTGAGCAGTCCCGAGTGGCCGCCACGAAACGGTTTGCCGTGACAGAATCGCAAGTGAAAGCCATCGAGCGGGAAGGGCTTGATAACGAATGGCCCCCGCTCTAATTCAAGAGATTCCGAAGAAAGTGGAAACTCGGGCTAGTATTGACCTAATCGACCGCTTATAGTGCGGCTGTGGGTGGGTGCGTAAACCAACCCGCATGACGACGAACTCGATTGCTTGTCCTGTGGAATTGTTCTTCGGCGCCGCACGTCTAGTAGAGTTTTCTCTTCGGACTTCGACTTCCGGGAATTGTGAAACGGGAACGGCTTTCCTGGCGAGGATTGTTCTTCGTTCCGTTTGCCGTCGGGGTTTTCCTGAGTTGTCAGGTTGCCTTTGTCCGTATGTGTGCGTCCGGAAATCCGGTCGTTGAGGGTGAGTGACTCGTGAGCAAGAACATCTACGTTGGGAACCTTTCGTTCTCGACCACCACGGCTGACCTCGAACAATTGTTCGGTCAGTACGGCACGGTGACCAAAGCCCAAGTCGTAACTGACCGCGAAACAGGCCGCAGCCGCGGCTTCGGGTTCGTCGAAATGTCAGCCGGCTCGGAACAAGCAGTTGCTGCCCTAAACGGCTTTGAGTACCAAGGCCGACGCCTGACGGTCAACGAAGCCCAACCCCGCGAATCTCGTCCCCGCACCGGCGGCGGTGGCGGTGGAAGCGGCGGCGGCGGTGGTGGCTACGGCGGCGGTGGGAGCAGCGGCGGCGGCGGCGGTGGTTACGGCGGCGGCGGCGGTGGTGGCCGCAGCAGTGGCGGCGGTGGTGGTTACGGCGGCGGCGGTGGTGGCCGCGGCGGCAGTGGCGGCGGCGGCGGTGGCCGCGATCGCTACTAAACCGATCCCCAACGATGACTATCAAAACAATCAAGCTCGTGGCCAAAAGCCCCGAGCTTTTTTCACGTCCCACTTTCCCATCCATCCGGAGTCGCTCATGCAAACAAATCGACTGGGTCGCACCGACTTGAACGTCTCCGTAATGTCACTCGGCGGCGCGGCGATTGGCCAGCAATACGGCCCGGTTTCCGCACAAGGTGTTGCGAACACGGTTCATGCCGCGATTGATGCTGGGATCAACCTCATTGACACCTCGGCGTATTACGGCAAAGGGCTAGCGGAAGAGATTCTGGGCGACGTGCTCCAGGGTGGCTGGCGTGAGAAAGTGGCCATCTGCACAAAAGCGGGCCGGATCGACCGGGCGGAATTCGACTTCACCCCTGCCAGTATGCGAAAGTCCGTTGAAGCCTCCCTTCGGCGATTGCGCACCGACTATGTCGAAATCTTACTGGCCCACGACATTGAATATGCAGATGATTTTGAAGCCGTGTTCACAGAGACGGCGGACGTATTGCATCAGTTGAAGAAAGAAGGCAAGTGTCGATACATTGGCATGTCCTGTTTCCCGCTGAAGTTGTTAGTACGTGCCATTGAAAAGTGCAACCTAGACGTGGTCATCTCCTATTGTCATTACACGTTGCAAAATACAACATTGTTAACACAACTGATGCCAATTGCACTGCAACACGGTGTCGGGGTGTTGAACGCCAGCCCGCTGGCGATGGGGTTGCTCACGCACCAAGGCCCGCCGCCGTGGAACCCGGCCCCGGCGGCGATCCGACACGCTTGCCAGCAAGCCGCCGATCACTGCCGGGAAGCCGGTGCTGACCTAGCGACCCTTGGGATGCAGTTCTGTTTCCAGGAACCGTCGATCCCCAGTACGATCACCGGCACCGCAAAACGTAGCGAATTGGAAGCCAACCTCCGAACCCTCTCGACGAGCATCGACAAACAGTTACTCGCCGAAGTGCAAGCGATTCTCGCCCCTGTGAAGGACCAAACTTGGCCCAGTGGTAACTGGAAGGAGTGATCCGTGAAGGCCCTCCGCAATTTTCTAGCAGTCGAAGCGATTCGCTTAGCGTTCGTGTCACTATCGCCAATATTATTACTCACTGCCCGAACAGGACGTGGACGTTGGATTGGAATCTTGACTGGTAGTGTTGCGATGGCAGTAACTTGGATTTCGTTGGCTTACATCACAATGGAGTTGTTACCATTACCACCAATGGGGCGAGTACTTCCTCCTGATAGTATCAAAGCAGCACTTTTCTTGCTTGAAATGAGTGGATTCTGGTTTTCGGTGTTAGTGGCTATTGTAACATTTCTGACGTTGCTCATTCGTCGGCCACTTTACTACTCGGACGCCGTCGATGGTTGGACTTCGCACTTCCTCGGCCCTGTCTGGCTGACACGGGTTCAGCACGTCTGGTTTCCGGAAGCGGATTGGGTTTGGTTGGGCGTTCAACTCGTCACGCGATTAGACCCGTGGATGTCCCGCAGT
>JAYSXU010000375.1:0-1525 GCA_043716965.1 Fimbriiglobus sp. | reverse complement strand
CAGACCGACTCCACACTGGTTGCCGTCAACACGCTGAATATCCACCCGGTGCTTGGTCGGGTTGCGTTGTTGCATTCGCATCGTGTTGTGTACCCGCTTAGCTTCGGTGGCGCGGATCATTCGGATGATTGGTCCGTGTCCGATTGGTGCGATCAGTGCCATCGTAAAAACGGCCTGACAGTTTGGGTCGAACCGTTTGAACCCGAGGCAGGCATCCTGGGTGGCGAAGCCCTAGTGGCATTAATTAACGGGAAAATTGACGCGATCGAATACGACGGCCACACCCGCAAGCAACCGCTGATTCCGTGGTGGTATCGGCTGCTGAACACCGGGTTCGCGGTGCCACTTGTGGCGGGTAGTGGCAAAGATCGCAACACGATTGCAATCGGTAGCCCGCGAACTTATGCGTGCATTTCTAACGAACCGCTCAGCTACACAAACTGGATTAACGCGGTTCGTGCTGGGCGCTGTTTCGTCACCAACGGGCCGATGATGACGTTCCATGTGGACGATGCGCAACCCGGTGGCCGCATCAATTTGTCGAACCCCGAACAGTCGTTGAAAATCCGAGCCTCGGCGGAAAGCCTGTTCCGGTTCGACAAACTCGAAGTCGTGGCGAATGGTGAAGTCATCGCAACTGCACCAAGTGCAGCGCGGGCAGGCCGGTGGGACGCTACTTTGGAATTGGAATACGCCGCCGTGCAATCGGGTTGGCTTGCGGCTCGTTGCTCGGGGCCTGCCGGGTTACTCGCACCCAAGCAACCCCTCTTTGCGCACACCTCGCCGGTTTACGTGACTGTTGCAAATCGACCCCAAGCACTTCGCCCGTTGCCCGTTCAGTTGTTGCGTCAAGCCGTAGAAGCCACGCGAAGTTGGATCGACGAACACGGGCGATTTGCTGACGAAAAAGCCAAAGCCAAACTGTTGCGATATTGTGACGAAGCCGTCGGCAAACTTGATACGGCAAACATCAGATGATCGAAATCAAAAGTCGCACTAACAGACGGTGACCATTCGTCGGTCAAATGTTCGCTGATTTTAGCTCCTTTTTTCGGAATCGGTTGGTACACTTTCATATTGGACAATACGCCTACTGTCGGATCGAAAACATGGACGGGCTTCTCCTCGAAACACCGACACTGTCATCATCCACGTCGCATGTGTACGGTGTCCTTTACCAAACATGGCCACAGGATGACGGTGATCTACGCCTTGAATTTCTGTCGGCTGGTGCGGAAGAACTCCTCGAAGCGACTGCCGCAGAAATGAACACCATGTTGACAACCCAAACCCTTCCGCTAGTGGGGGTTGATGTTGTCACGTTTTACACCCAGATTGCCGAATCGAAGCGAAAGCACACCCCTTGGTCGGCAGAATTCGGCTACGTTTGCCCGAAAAGTGGAACGGTCCGGTGGTTCCGCGCCCAGGACTTTCCACAACGGTCACCCGACGGCGTGCCGTTCTTTTCGGGCGTCCTGATCGACATGACTGAAGTGAAGCGGACCCAGGAACGCTACACCGAGAC
>JAYSXU010000374.1:0-4507 GCA_043716965.1 Fimbriiglobus sp. | reverse complement strand
TCAAGGTCCAACTGCCGCGATGGAAGAACGACGCCGTCGGCGAACTCCCCGAAGTGCCCACGGTCTCCGGCGTCTGGCGCACCGCCGATTGGCACGAGCGCGAAGTTTACGACCTGTTCGGCATCCACTTCACCAACCACCCCGACCTGCGCCGCATTCTGTTAGCCGACGATTGGGTCGGCCACCCGATGCGCAAAGACTACGAGTTCCCGCTCGAATACCACGGCATCCGGTGCCGGTGAAGATTTCCCCGCCGCCGTCGAATCCACAAGCAGATGACGTAGCCACACTTTCAGGGATAGCCGATGAGTACGATTCGATTGCGGGTTCGGGTAATTGATGGCGATGCCGAGTTCCTACTAGAAATTGCGGTCGGTCCGGACGATCGCTTTGCCGAAGTGATCGTCCGGATTATTCGCCTCCACGACCTGCCCGGTTCGGCTGACGAGTGGGGGATCTATCAAGGCAATCAGCTATTGAGCCGCGATTCCACGGCGGCGTTCATCACCGATGTCGAACTCGTGCTACAACGACTGGCTCCACCGACACCGGGGAGCTTTGAAACGAGAGTTGCGTTGCCGCAGGCACCTCCAATGGCCGGCGCTGCGCCATCACGCACGAGTGTCGAAGTCATTTTTGACGCAGTTGACGACGCGAACAGTGTTGAACGACTTGACGGTGTAGTGATGTCTTCCGAGTTCCCCGAAACGTCCACGAAATCGCGGACTCGTGCTGGCTCCGCCAGCGCTTCAAGTTTGGATGCACCTGAAGCCCCGACGGTCAAGCGCCGGGCGACGGTCCGGTATTACAGTCGCATGAACCCGCAGCGGACGTACCCGTTTTTGGTGATTCTGTCGGCGGAGCAGATTGCGGAGATCGTAAAGAAACGTGTGAAACAAGTCGAAGGCACCAGCTTTGAAGTGACGGCGGGGTCGCAAGTCGAGATCGAACCGATCCTGCCTGGATGCCAGTGCTACCCGCCGCGTGAAACCATCACCATCGGCAACGAAGCCGTCACCGCCGAGTTCTGGGTCGTGCCGCAAGTGTTGGGTGCCGTGCATGGCGCCCGCGTCGTGGTCCGGCAAGGGGGCGTCGTGCTGTCCGAAGTGAAGCTGGAAATGCGCGTGTCGAAGCAGACGCTCACCATCATCTTCGGGCTGCTCGGGCTGGTGTCGCCGTACATCACGATGGGGTTGAAACAACTCAAGCTCGACCCCGATTCGCAGAAGCAACAGAACTTCGAGCTATACCGCGTCATCGGGTCGTGGGTCGTCGAGAATTTACGCCCGGAGTTTCTCGGTTTTGGCTTGCTGGGGTTAGCGGTGATGTCCTACTTTTGGTTCCGCCCACGCCAACGCGACGTCTTCTGGGACATCACCACCCAGCCCGCGAAACTGCGATAGGATGCACGACAACCAGACCAGGATATGCTGTAGTTAGGAGGCGAGGTAATGTTTGAATTGCCGGTGGTACGCGGCGTGTTTTTGTGCGAAAACGTGATCGTCGAAGAACGATCCCGCAACGTCAGCCTGATTAACTGCTTCACCCGAAAGCTGGTGGACGAGTTCCCGTCATCGCCACAACGACTCGTCGTGTACGCTACGTTTGCGAAAGGGTTGGGTACAATACCGATAGAACTGGAAGTCCTTGATCTGGATGATGGCGAGGTGGTATACTCACGATCAGTAGACATCACTTTCACGGACCCGGTTCAAGAAATGCGCTTTGTCTACCGCGTCCATGATCTAATTTTGTCCCAATCCGGCAGCCATGAAGTCACGTTGACGAGTTGCAGCGAACCACTTGGTCGCACTCGATTTACTGCTGTCACAGCAGGGAGTTAACCATGTTGAACGGTAGCGACAGCTTCAACTGTGTCGATGCGGTGTTTGATAGTCACACGCACAGCAAACCCGTGCCGTCGGCCTCTGCCACCGAAACTACTTGAAATCATTCGCAAGGAACAAGAACTTCTCAAACGGGCAAAGGGAATCATTCCGCCGCCGATTGAAGTTGTCTTCCCGCCCGAACCGGGCACGCCGCCGGTCTCGCAGTGATTTGCACACCCACTTCAATCCCCAGCAATACGATAGCCCCACCACTACTCAGGGAGGTTATCCGTGGCGACTGCTTCGCACCCGTTTGATGTCACCGAATTTGCCCAAAAGCTCTCAGTGATTCGCACCGTCTGTCTAGGGATGATGGTGATCCTGGCGGGCATTGCGTTCGGGTTTAGCTTGGTGGTTTACTTCGCGCTCGATGGCATTGCGCTGGCAGGCAATTTGGTGAGTGTCGGTGGCGTGTCCATTCTGGCGATTGGGGCGGGAGTTCTCACGCCGTTCGTGCCGCTTGTGGCTTGGAAAGTGGGGCAATCGAAGCGGGCAGCGGGGGTTCGCAAGCTGGTTGACGCGCACCCGGAAGTGATTGGTAGCGAAGCCGAGACGGAAGGGTTGCTCGACGCTTACGCCGGTGGGAAGTTCACGGAATACGCCATCGCAACGGGGGTGGGGTTCGTCTGGGCGATTGTCTTCCACGTCATTTCTTCGCCGCTGATGTTGGCCTGGATCGCGGTGCTGATCGGCTTTTTGGCGTTGCGTTTCCCAACGGTGTCGAACGCCAAAGCCTGGTACAATAAAGCATCGCAGGAATTAATTCGCCTCCGGGACGTGAAGCGAAATCTATCCTAACGGTGGCCGCTCCAGTATTTCACACCCCATCATGACGCCGCCCCGCCATCACACCCGCGTTCTCGTTCTCAGCTTGTCCGGCGTGATCGTCCCGGTGGTGCTGTTGTTAGCAATTGGCATTAGCCAAGCCGGTGGCAAAACGCTGTACGAGGTTGTCCGAGACCTGTTCGTGCCGCTCGTCGGCCCGCTCGTTGCGGTGTTGATTCCGGTCGTGTTGCTATTTGTGATCCCCTTCAATCAAAACCGCCAGCGCCTCTCGTTAGATTTATGTACGCAATACTTCGGCGAAGAAATGCGCGACGCCCGTAACACGGGCTGGCAACAGTTTGTCACAGAGCAACGGCAACTGCCGCCGATTCGACGGGCGGAGCGGTTGAACCACTTCCTGGATTACCTGAGCAACCCGGAAGTTCACCGGGCGGTCGATCCTGTGACCGACGCGATCTACCAAAAAACCAGCCGCGTCCTGGACTTCTTTTCGTTAGTCAACGGGTGCGTGGCGCGGGGCGTGGCCGACCCGGACATCGTGCGCGATTTCCTCATCTTCTACTACCTGTGGTGGCGCGACGAGATCATGGACCCGCTCCGCAAGACCCAACGCATCGTCGCCGACCACCCCAAAATCAAGCCCGTCTGGTGGGAACCCCTCGCGTACCTCGACGCCCTCGGCGAACGCAAAACATGATGCCAGTCAGCCAACCCCTAACTTTTCCCTAACCCGATCAGTTTCGCCAGACGGTCCGCACGGTCTGCAAATTTTACCGATCTTGGTAAACTTGAGTCAAATATCCGCCCACGTCTCTTTTTCCGACCGACAATGTCCTATCGTCGGTGAAATGGTTGCGGTTCGCCGCACCCGCACCACCGGACCAACCTTAGGGGCCGATCATGGTCGTTCGCTTCACACCGTTTGCCGTGGCTGGGACTTTGTTCGTCGGGGTGGCGTCGTTTGTATGGGCAACGGAACCGATGAAGCCGTCGATCTTGCTGGCCGCCGATTCGGATAAAATGCTGGGATTAAAGGCATCGGCGGCACTGGCAGCGGACCCGGAGTTGGCAGGTTTGAACTTGACGATTGACGTACTGAACCGGGTTGCGGTCGTGGGCGGAGAAGTGCCGGATGAAAGTGTGGTCCCGAAGATCCGGGCGATTCTCCGCAAGGTGCCGGGATTATTGGAAGTGAAGGTCTCCGGGTGGGTGCCAGCGCAATCGGACCCGCTAGCACAGATGGTCGGTGAAAAGCTTCGCGGTGAATCTAAGCCATCCGTCTCGTTGAAGCCGACGCCGTCGAACCTGCCATCGCTTGTGGTTCAACCGCGCTTGGACCAAATGCCGCAACGCCCGCTCCTCCCGCCACTGCTGGCCTTGCCACGCCCCAACTTCGCGGACGTGGCCCCGGAACCGCAACGCCCCCGCGACGACCACCGCACTCCCGGCACCGTGATCGTGCAACGCTTCAGCCCGTCCACCCATTCGCAATGGCTGCTGGAACCGATCGCACCAGGCACAACGTCACCATCCATGAAACCCACGCTGGAAACGAGCGCCGAGGAGTTACGGGCCAACGACGAACGCTTCACCGGGCTAACCATCGAGTTCCGCAACCGTGTCGTGGTAATCGGTGGTCAAGCGAGATCGCATGAAGACGTGTGGGAGTTTGCAACCCAACTTCGCAAGGTGCCCGGCATCGAAAAAGTGATCATTGGCAACGTGGCCGCGAAGTGAAATTCCCGGCGAACCGGCGACGTCAGTCGCCTGGGTAAAAACCACCCTAATGCTTGAGGCTGACCACCCAGCAGCTTACGCAGCCGGTTCGCCGG
>JAYSXU010000373.1:0-4507 GCA_043716965.1 Fimbriiglobus sp. | reverse complement strand
GTTCGACGGCATCCAGTTCGATGACGCAATTATCAATTCTCAAGCCGGCTAGTGCAGCAAGAACATGTTCAACCAATGTCACGCCGGTTTCGATTGTCCCGAGCGTCGTCCGACGATTGGTGCCGGTGACACGATCGGCGCGTGCCGGGGTCATCGGGCGGTACGGCAAATCGGTGCGCACAAAAACCAGCCCCGAATTAATCGGCGCTGGGCGAAACCGTAAGCGAACGTGTGCGCCGGTAACGATACCGACGCCGCGCACTTCGGCTGATTGGGCCAACGTTCGTTGGTGTCTGTAACCAATCCGTCGCACGACTCCCGCCCTTCCGGCGCAAGGCCAGTCCAAAACACCCTTTATAGGGAAATCAACCGCGACGGCTCAGGTTTACTCTCGGGTGAGTCCAGGTGAATCCGGGTCGTTCACCCTTGGCCGGATGGTGTTAACCATCGACCAAGGTTAAAAGATACTTCATCCGGCTTGCTCAGCTTACCCAATTTCGAGCAAATTTGTTGCCGGTTACGGTCTCGGGGTGCCAGGAGTCGGCACAACCGCGCCACCTGTCGGTGCCGGTACGGTTCCCGCAGCCTGTGTCACCGCTGGAGCTGGGAAGCTCTTATTGAGTGTCGCAATCAGAACGTCGGTCATGTCGGCTGACGGGCTGACGTAGAACGGCATTGCGGCTGGCGGTCGCAACTTCAGGTCGTAGTACAGTGGGCTGTTCAATTCTTCCGCCGTAATGGCATCCGGGTACGCCATCACCAGATCGAACCCGTTCGCTTCGACTACGGCCTTCACGCAACTTTGGATTTCGGCGAACAGGTTGCGTAGATACCCGGCAGATTCTTCGTCGAGCTGCTTACGGTAGTTGCGTTGCTTATCTTCTAACTGACGTTGGAGTTCAACCAACTGCTTCGCCATGACTTCTTGCTGAATTTGCACCTTCTCAATTTGAATCTTGGCTTGCGTTTGGGTGATTTGGTCATTGAGCTTGACCAGTTCGCCCGACGCCATCGTTCGCTTGTCGTTCATGACTTTAGCGAAGTGTTGCCAGCGGGAGTAATCGCGCATGACCTTGGCGACGTTGAACACCGCAACGCGGCCACTTGGCTTCGATGCTGTTGGTGGTGCCCCGACTGCGGGGGCTTGAGCCTGAATTTGCCCGGCGAGATAAACCGCCGCGCCAATGCCGACCAATGCTGACAAATAAACGAACAGACGCTTCACGAGATGCCCTCCTCTGCGGTTTTCGGGGTGTCGAACCTGTTCCGAAGTTCAACCAACCCCAACGAGCGAACGTCCAATGCTCACCCGGTTCTATGGCCCGCAGTTTTTACCCGAACCAACTAATCGCGTCAATCCGAAGGATCGAACTCACTTCCCCACACCCCGTAAGCCGATTTCACACGGGTTATTTCGATTGATTCGTGGGGGCGGTCATGAAAATTAGGGGCGGCATCCTGGCTTTGCTTTCAGGGCTAATGCCGTTGTGCGGTTGTGGAAAACCCGAACCGACCGCACCTGCCACGGTTCATGGTCTCGTCACGTACCAAGGTCGCCCATTGGCTGGCGGACTGATCGTGTTCGCACCGGACAAAGAGAAGGGCAACACGGGCAAATCCATTTCGGCGAAAATTGATGCCAGTGGCAACTACAAGCTAAGCCACGAAGGCAACGCCACCGTCACGCCTGGTTGGTACCGCGTCGCCATCGCCGACCACCCCGACGTGTTCACCCAAGCCAGTGGCTACCCCCGCTTCCCCAACGCGCTCCGCCGCCCCGACAAATCCGGCATCGAACGCGAAGTGGTCAGCGGCAAAGACAACGGGATTGATTTCCTAATCGAAGTGTCCGGGGAGTAAGCACTGTTTTTCCGAGCCACGACCGTTAGGGAGTGGCCCAACCTTCCACCCACTCTTCGTCGCTCCGAGGTTAACCAATCGAATGATTGAGGCGGGTTGGGCCACTCCCTAACGGTCGTGGCTCGGATGGAGCAAGATTGACCAACGCATCCGCAGTTGACACTTTTCGGTGAATCGGGGTACTTACAAAGTTCACGAATTTGCCAGTGCCGGTGGCTGGTGGGGTGGGGTATCTCGAATGCGCTTCTTGCAGGACGCAACGGCCGTTGAATTGCTGACACGGATTTCACACGTCACGCCGACGGTTTCCGTGTGCATTGTGAACTGGAACTGCGTGGAGTTGCTACGCAAATGTCTCGTCTCTCTGTACGATCAACCGCAAGGGATCGACTTCGAGACGATCATCGTGGATAACGCTTCGTCGGACGGTGCCGCCGACATGGTGGCCGCCGAATTCCCGCACATCGTACTCGTCCGCAACAGCGACAATCGTGGATTTAGTCGGGGCAACAACCAAGCCGCCCACCTCGCACGCGGTCGCTACCTGTTCTTCCTGAACAACGACACGGAATTGCCGCCGAACAGCCTCGCGGAATTTGCCGACTTCGCGGACCGTCACCCCGGTGTTGGGATGTTGGGGCCGAAGCTGCGTGGCGCCGACGGTGCGTTGCAAATCAGCTACCGCACCAAGCCGACCCTGAACGCGATGCTGCACCGCATCACGTTCCTGCGTTGGACGGGACTGTTTCGCAAAGCCTACTACCGCTACCGCCGCGACACCTTTGAACCCGACGGCGTCCGTAACGTCGAAGTGCTGATGGGCGCTGCGGTGTTCCTGCCCAAGACTGTGTTTGAAAAAAGTGGCCGGTGGGACGAGCGCTACCGCTTCGGCGGAGAAGACCTAGACCTGTCCACGCAGGTGGGCCGCGATCACAAAGTGGTTTATTTCAGCAGCGTGGAAATTCTGCATTACGGCCGCGTTTCCAGCCGGGCCAACGTGAGCTTCAGCGCACCGAACGTCGCCATCGGCTACGTTCACTACTTCCGCAAGGCCGGCGTCGGCCCGGTGGCACTGTTCTGCTACAAGCTACTGGTGACGCTCGACACGCCGTTCCAAATCGCGGGCAAAACCACTCAATCCGCACTACGGTTAGCGCGTGGCCGCCGCGCCAAAGCGACGAAAAGCTGGCTCGCCGCCAGAGGGTTGTGGCACTTCTTCCGCAGCGAACTGGCGCGGTTTTGGGCGGCATGAAATAACCCCCGAAAGCCCATGAACGATCGTTCATGGGCTTTGTTGGGACTTTGCACATCACGCCCCGTAGTCGATGTCTTCAATGTTGGCGCGGTGCTTCAGAATGAACTCGCGGCGGCCTTCGACTTCTTCGCCCATCAGCGTGCGGAACATTTTCTCGGCGGCGAAGGCGTCGTTGAGCGTGACCCGCAATAGGGTGCGCTTTTCGGGGTCGAGGGTGGTGTCCCAGAGTTCGTCGGGGTCCATTTCGCCTAGCCCTTTGAACCGCGTGATCGTCATGCCCTTCTCGCCCAGGCGACGAATCTCCGACACCAGTTGCCGCAAATCGTCGAGATCCTTGCGGGCTTCGCCGTGGGCCAGTGCGAAGCGGACGAGCGGTTCGCGGCCTGCCAGGCGGGGTAACGGAATCAAATCACTCGCCTCGAAACCGGCAGCTTGGAGTTTCACCAAACAGCGGTTCATCGCACGAATTTCGTGCCATTCTTCGACACTGAACCGATAGCGTTCGTCAATCTCCGCCGGTTGCTTGCCCGCTTCGGCTAACGCTCCGGGTACGGGTACCGGGACAATCCCCCCGGTGGCGAGAACTTCGTCGCTCAGGACCAGTTCTCGCCCCAAGCGTGTGGATTCGGCTTGCCGGAAGGTTTCGACTTCTTCGGCGGTGTGGAAGAAGAACTCCTTCAGTCCCAACCGCACGTGGAACATCGGGAACCCCGCCGCCGACAGCCGCTTCAAGAACGACGGGAGCGGGTGCCCCCGGCGTTCCAGAATGATGACCGCCGCCTCGACTTCGTCGAGTACGGGAATCAACTTGGTCAGGGTGTCGCTGGCCAACGTCCGTGGCGTGCGGCCCGAGTCGGCCAGGATGTGCAAGCTAGTGTCTTTCAACCCGCGTGCGAACAGTTCCTTGACCATCGCCGGGCGGGTTTGCACGAAGCGGACTTCTTTTTTCTGAACCACTTTGAACAACGGCGGACGGGCCACGAACAGGTGGCCATCTTCGATCAGCTTGCGCATCTGCCGGAAGAAGAACGTCAACAACAGGGTGCGGATGTGTTGACCGTCCACGTCGGCATCGGTGAGGATTACAATTTTACCGTAGCGCAACTTGGCAATATCTTCAACATTCTCAATGTCCACGCCCACGGCCGCGATCAGTGCAGAGATTTCTTCATTCTTCAACAACTTATCCAACTTGGCACGTTCCACATTCAACACTTTACCCCGCAACGGCAACACCGCTTGATACATGCGGTCGCGGCCACTTTCCGCCGACCCACCTGCCGAATCCCCTTCGACGAGGAACAGTTCGGACTTCTCCCGTTCGCGGGTGGTGCAGTCCATTAGCTTGCCGGGCAACCCGCCGCCGGACAGGATGTTCTTGCGGTCCTTCAG